>NZ_PKGG01000082.1:0-20460 GCF_046480465.1 Arthrospira sp. PCC 8006 | reverse complement strand
TATGGCGTTGACTAGCCCCCGCCTCTCGACCACCATTATAGAAGGCTAAACCGTCAATTTCGGTCAAAGCCAGCCACATAGCCTCAAAATCTTCTAAGGTTAGTAAACTATCCTGTTCTTGAAAATCCCGCGTTACTATTAACAGATGATAATCGACGACATTAAACTTATTAAGTAAACCCACATGAGTAACTGATAAATTCTCCACAAATAAATCAGGATCATAGGGTAAAAAAGGATTAAATTCTACCCCGGTGACGGTCTGGGTGGTGACCTGCTTTTGCTGGGCTGTAGCCTTGCGTTGTAGATTATCTATCACCCTGACCAAAAAAGGGATTTCCGCCTGTTCTACAATTTGGTAATGGGTGCTAATAGGCTGTAATGCACCGACCTCTAAAGCCCGTGCGGTTTGCTGTTGAAGTTTGAACAGTAATGTCCCTGGTTCTAGCATGGTTAATTATGGACTCAGTAAGTCATCAGTAAGCCCAGCAATTATATCAAGTTTTAGCTGTGATATTTGCGGAAATCGCTATTTTATTAATATGGATGATGTCGCCGGGAATATATGCCGCCCAGTCATGTTTGCCTAAATTTGTTGTGGGGGGAAAGATTGCCAGAAAAACCAGTAATGGTATACAATTATTAGATAGTCTAATTGTAGCATAGCCTATGATGGTAAACATGACAGCCATGAGTCGCGAACCCAGGTTAAGTGAGGACAATTATCGAAGTCATATCCTGAGTATTGCACCCATGATGGATCGGACCGATCGCCATTTTCGTTACTTCATGCGACAAATTACCCGCCGCCCCCTACTGTATACAGAAATGGTGACAAGTGCGGCAATTATTAACGGCGATCGCCACAAATTACTGGACTTTTCACCAGTCGAAAAACCCCTCGCTCTTCAGGTTGGGGGAGATGATCCTGAACAACTGGCGACCTGTGCTAAAATCGCCGAAGATTGGGGTTATGATGAGATTAACCTGAACGTGGGTTGTCCGAGTGCGCGGGTGCAAAATGGTAACTTTGGCGCTTGTTTAATGGCGGAACCCGAAAGAGTTGCTGAAGCTATATCAGCCATGAAAAAAGCCGTTAATATTCCCGTAACAGTTAAGCATCGTATTGGTATCGATAATCGCGATCGCTATGAAGATATGACCGCATTTGTGCGGGTGGTCGCCGCCTCTGGGTGTCAGCGTTTTACCGTTCACGCGCGCAAAGCATGGCTACAAGGATTAAGCCCCAAAGATAACCGAAATATACCCCCCCTGCGTTATGGAGATGTTCACCGTCTCAAGGCAGAATTTCCCCATTTGACAATTGAAATTAATGGAGGATTTACTACCCTTGAACAGGTGAAACAACAACTAAAAAAAGTCGATGCGGTAATGATGGGTCGCGCCGCCTATGATAATCCCTATTTATTTGCGATCGCCGACCGAGAAATTTACGGCGACAATATCAACCCACCCACCCGTCATCAAGTAGTAGAACAAATGCTTCCCTATATCGAAAATTGGTTAAGTCAGGGAGGGCGGCTTAACAGCGTTGTCCGCCATATTCTACAACTTTTCGCTGGACAACCAGGAACTAAAGCCTGGAAGCGACATTTAAGCGAAAACGCACACCTTCCCGGCGCTGGCGTGGAAGTAGTTAAAGCCGCTTTAGCCGAGGTTCCCTGACTCCCAAAAGCGATCGCACTGACAACTAGATTAACCTAGAAAAAACTGAAGATATTGCTATCTTCTAAACTCACATCAATCACCTGGTCTATGATACCAACCAGTTGGTCAGAACCCGCTATATAAATAGCTGTGCCATTATTAACCTCCGTTGGTGTCACCTCAAGTCGATAGTCATCAGGATTACCGATTAAAACAATGATATCTTGATTGATATCGAAGTCACTTACTATGCTGTAACCTTCCCCCGGAAGCATTACAAAAGTATCATTTCCCTCCCCTCCCACGAGAGTATCAGTACCTTTTGCTCCTCCATATAGGATATCATTACCCTTGTCTCCAAACAAAATATCATTACCATCACCTGCGATCAGGGTATCATTACCCTGACCACCATAAAGGGAATCATTACCGTTTCCTCCAAATAGCAGATCATCATCCTTATTTCCTAATAAGATATCATCAGCATTACCAGCAACTAGGGTATCATTACCCCGACCACCAAACAGAGTATTATTTCCCTCGACACCGTTCAGGAAATCATCACCTTGAAAACCTAGCAAAGTTTCATCTGATGCTGTCCCAATAATTACATCATTATTGTCACTACCAAACCACTGATTGGGGAAAGGTTGAGTAATCGACCCATCATTACCTCCTGGTAAAACTTCCGGGATTTCTGGGATGAAATTATCCAAATTAATCAATTGATTAATTGCTTCTATTCCCAGTTGTTCGGGTCCTATTGATATTGATGTTTCATCAAAAGTCGGAAGTTGAATCGGAAAGAAAAGAGATTCTTGAGAGGCGACAGGTTCCTCAAAAAACAGTCCCGGTTGCGGTTCCGGTTCCGGTTGTAATGCAATAGGCTGCGCTTCTAATTCTGGTTCTGGTTCTGGTTGCGGTTGCGGTTGCGGTTGCGGTTGTAATGCAATAGGCTCCGGTTCTGGTTCTGGTTCTAATGCAATAGGCTCGGTTTCCGATTCGGATTCTGTGTCTGAATCATCAACAATAGGCTCGGTTTCCGATTCGGATTCTGTGTCTGAATCATCAACAATAGGCTCGGTTTCCGATTCGGATTCTGTGTCTGAATCATCAACAATAGGCTCGGTTTCCGATTCGGATTCTGTGTCTGAATCATCAACAATAGGCTCGGTTTCCGATTCGGATTCTGTTTCAGGTTCGGATTCTGTTTCCGAATCATCAACAATAGGCTCGGTTTCCGGTTCGGATTCTATTTCCGGCTCCGAATCATCAAAAGTTGGTTCTATTTCCGGTTCCGAATCATCAACAATAGGCTCGGTTTCGGCTTCCGAATCATCAAAAGTTGGTTGTATTTCGGCTTCCGAATCATCAATAATTAGCTCGGTTTCGGCTTCCTAATCGTCAAAAGTTGGCTCTATTTCCGGTTCCGAATCATCAAAAGTTGGTTCTATTTCGGCTTCCGAATCATGAATAATTAGCTCGGTTTCGGTTTCCGCATCACGTTCTAGTTGAGATTCATCAAAATCGGAAAATTCATCATCCATTGTAAGTAGTCCTCCAAATTAATATAAAACTCCGGGTAGTACACCTAGGGTTAGGGTAGTTGACTCGTCGATTCGATGCTATTTCTATGGCCAAAATTGTGCGATCGCAGCCATGATAAAACCCCCAGCCACTAACCCAAACCCTCATCAGGTCTGTACTTCTCAATTCAATTATATCTCAGGGTTTCTGATGAGATGGAAACTTTATCAAAAATTAACATATTGCCTAGATTTATTGCTATAATTGAGGGGGCGATAGTTAACGGGACTGGCTCTGATTAGGGGTTGGACTATAGGCACAAGGTTAGGGGTTTAAAAGGTTTTGAATTAGGTTAGATAACTGTTTTAATTGAATGGGTTTAGTTAGATATTCATTAGCTCCAGCTTCTCGGCATTTTTCAGGTTCGCCAGTGGTGTCTAAGGCGGTTAATGCAATAATTGGTAAGTTAGTTAACTTGAGATTTTGGCGAATATATGTAATGGCTGCTAAACCATCAAGCACAGGTATTTGAATATCAATTAAAACTAATTGGGGAGATTGGGATTCGATTAAAGCGATCGCCTCCTGTCCATTTTGGGATATCAATAAACTATAGCCTTTAGCTTCCAGATAACTAGACAGTGTAATCAGTAATGGTTGGTTATTTAGCGCTAACATAATTAACGGAGATTTGGGATTATTAACAGTAAAATAACTCGGTAATTGCCAGTTGGATTTATTTAGTAAATTGGTAACATAATTTGAGGTTTCTTGATAGGGTAAATAAACTGTAAAACAGCTACCTTTCCCCAGTTGACTGCTCACCTCAACACAACCGCCATGTAATTCTATGATTTGTTTAACTAAAGCTAATCCGAGTCCCGTACCACTATATTGACGATTGAGACTACTATCAATTTGGGTGAAAGGTAAAAACAGTTTATTTAAATCATCGGGAGCAATCCCAATTCCGTTATCTATCACTGAAAAATAGATAGATTGAGGAGTTGAAATAGCCGCATTAGGAGATGTTTTGATGCCCACATTTAAGTTAATTTTACCAGATTTATGCGTAAATTTTAACGCATTACTGAGCAAGTTAATTAGCACTTGACGCAGCCGCCGATTATCTACTTTTATCAAAGTTTTTTCTAATGCTTGGGGAATATTAATCTCTATATTAATTTGTTTGGTAAACGCCAAGTGATTGACCAAAGTTAAACTAGAAGTACAGAGTTCCTGAACTCGGACTTCAGTTAAATATAGTTCTAGTTTCCCCGCTTCTATCTTAGATATATCGAGAATATCGCTAATTAATTCTAGTAAGTGTTTCCCACTTTTTTCAATCATGGCGATCGCATGATGTTGATTAGAGTTCAAAGCCCCTAATATTCCTTCTTTTAATGCTTCCGACATCCCCAAAATCCCATTAAGAGGGGTACGCAGTTCATGGCTCATATTCGCCAGAAACTCATCTTTAAGGCGGGTAGCTCGGTCTAACTCGGCTACAGTTTTTTGCAATTCAATTTCCATCAATTTACGTTCACTGATGTCTACAACTACCCCATCCCAAACAATATCGCCATTAACTTGTTGTTCCGGTTGAGAAATGCCCTGTATCCATTTATTTTCACCAGATGGAGTGACTAATTTACCTTCCCAAGACCAGGTTTTTAAGGTAGTTGCAGATAGCAAAATTGATGCTTTTAGAGATATAAAATCTTCCGCTTCAAAAAGTTGGAATAACTGATTAGCATCTCGGGTAATTGTATCAGCATCTAAGCCAAAAATTTCTTGACAGCGTTCACTCATATACATAAAATTATGGGAGCCATCAGGATGCAAAACATATTGATATAAAACCCCCGGCATATTATTAGCAATGCGCCCAAATCGGTCTTCACTTTTCTTGATAGTGTCGGCGGCTTTTTGGCGTTCCCTAAGTGCTGCTTCCTGTTCGGTAATATCCCTAATTACAAAAACTACCTCATTGTCACCACAGGGAGCCACCCGCACTTCTTCATGGCGCAAAACTCCATCAATCACTACATCTTGTTCATAGGTTTGTAGGGTTTTGGTGGCTAGGGCGGTTTGCGTAACCTGACTATATTTGGCAGCAATAGGGGGGGGTAATAGTTCCATAATAGAGTGACCAATGGCTAGTTTGGTATCTACTAAATTGCCGACATATTCGGATGGATAAATAGCCAAATATTCCCCTTGGCTGTTCAGTCTAAATACTAGGTCAGGAATCGCTTGTAAAGTTGCCTTGAGTTGTTCTTGGCTGCGTTGGAGGGCATTGTAGAAAGCCTGGCGCTGGGTAATATCATTGGAAATACCACAGAGGGCGTAGGGTTGTTGATTTTGGTCAAACAGGATAAACTTATGGGAGAGGAAAGTATAATTTTTATCATGGATTTTCACATCTTCCTCAAACTGATGGAAGTGACAAGATTCAATTACTATGCGGTCATGTTTTTCAAAAACATCAGCCACTTCGGGGAGGTAAAAATCATGGTTAACTTTGCCAATGATATCTGCTAGAGTACAGTTAAATAATTTCAGAAATGCTCTGTTAACAAAGATATGTCGTCCTTGTAGGTCTTTGACATAAATTACCGCCGGAGCAAAATTGAGCATTGCTTCTAACTTAGCTTCACTTTCTCGGAGGGCGGCGGTACGTTCTTCTACACGCACTTCTAACTGTTGATTTAAGTCGGCTAAGGCTTGGGTAGTGCGATCGCGCTCAATAGCAATAGAGGCAATATGGGCGCTGAGGCTGAGAATTTCTAAGTCTTGATTTTGGGGAGTGCGACAGGTCTTGAAATAAACCGCAAAAGTTCCTAAAATCTCTTGGTCACTACCGATCGCCGGAGCCGACCAACAAGCCCGCAATTGATATTCTAGGGCTAAATGTCTGAAGTTTTGCCATAGGGGGTCAGTAGCAATGTCAGCAACGATGACAATATCCCGACAAAAAGCAGCTTTTCCACAGGAACCGGCTTCCGGACCAATGAGCATCCCATCTAAAGCCTCGGAGTAAGCCTTGGGTAAATTAGGGGCTGCGCCGTGGTGTAGTTTCCCGTGGTCGCATAGTAAAATCGAACATAATCCCCCCTGGAATTGCTTTTCCATTGACCTGGCTAGGGCATCAAGAATTTCGGGAAGCGGGTCTAACTTAGCCATGATAATTTTTTGCTCAAGATGCTACAGTGAAATGGTGATTTTTTAAGCCTAGACCCCCCCTATTCTAAGCTCAACTGGCAATTTCTGCCAACTCCATCCATCTTTCTGTCGCCTGATCAATTTCGATCGCCAAAGACTCAACTTGCTGGTGCAACTCCTGAACCCGACTTACAGAAGTTGATGATGCTTGGTAAAGTTCCGCCTCTAACTGCTGTTTTTTCTCCTCTAACTTAGCGATTTCTTTTTCCAGGTTTTCATACTCTCGCTTTTCCTTAGATGAAAGTTTGCGCCGTCCGTCTTTTCCCCAGGAATAGCGGGGGGATTTTTCCGGTTCTGGTTGGCTGGGGGTAGCCTCAATCTGGATTTGCTGTGATTGTGCTTTAGCGGCTTTTTCGGCTTCTTCGGCTTGTTTATAGTCCAAATAAACCGAATAATTACCGGGATATTGACGGAGGACTCCCTGAGACTCAAAGGCGAAAATCATATCGACGGTGCGATCTAAAAAATAGCGATCGTGAGATACGACAATCGCGCATCCATTAAACTCCTCTAAATACTCTTCTAATACCGAAAGAGTCTGCACATCTAAATCATTAGTCGGTTCATCTAAAATCAGAACATTAGGTGCTTCCATTAATACCCGCAATAGAAACAAACGCCGTTTTTCGCCGCCAGATAGCTTATTTAAGGGAGCATATTGTTGGGCGGGAGGAAATAGAAACCTCTCCAACATTTGGGAAGCCGTAATTTGGGTTCCGTCAGCGGTAGTCACATATTCTGCCACTTCTTTTAAATAATCAATAACCCGCTGATTTTCATTCATCGCCTCCAACAGGTTGTCACAATGTTGGTCAAAATAGCCTATATGAATAGTGCTGCCAATTTCGACACTTCCCGAGTCCGGTTGAACCCGACCCGTAATCAAATCTAAAAGGGTAGATTTTCCGACTCCATTACTGCCAATAATTCCCACGCGGTCTTGGGGGTTAAATGTATAGGTAAAATCCTTAATCAAAGTTTTGTCATCATAGGATTTTGCAATATTCTTTAACTCAATTACTTTCTTACCAATG
The DNA here is from genome assembly GCF_046480465.1 of Arthrospira sp. PCC 8006. Lineage (NCBI taxonomy): Bacteria > Bacillati > Cyanobacteriota > Cyanophyceae > Oscillatoriales > Microcoleaceae > Arthrospira > Arthrospira sp. PCC 8006. The sequence continues at coordinate 13,006 of NZ_PKGG01000082.1, read as the reverse complement.
CGGCGACCAGGGGTAGAAATTTCGACTTTACCGAGGGTAGATTTAAACTCAACATCCTGCATTTCTTCAATGCGTTGAATCCGGGCTTTTTGCTTAGTGCTTCTAGCTTTTGGCCCCCGCTTTAACCATTCTAATTCTCGGCGCAAAACCCCTTTATGTTTATGTTGTTGGCTAACGGCTACATCTTCCATTCCGGCTTTTTTTTCCAGGTAATAGGAATAGTTGCCGGAGTAGGTATATAAATCACCGCGATCGATTTCAATAATGCGGTTGGTGACTTTATCTAAAAAATAGCGATCGTGAGTAATTAAAAACAAAGCACCCCGATAACTATTCAGATAATCCTGTAACCATTCCACAGACATAGCATCGAGATGGTTAGTGGGTTCATCCATTAATAAAACATCGGGTTCTCGTAACAGCGCCGCCGCCAAAGCAATACGTTTGCGATATCCTCCCGAAAGGCTGCCAATTGTGGCATCAAAATCTTCGATTCCCAATTTAGTTAAAATAATTTTAGCCTGAGTTTCCAACTCCCAAGCATTACTAGCATCCATGCGCTGCATAATTTGGGAAAAGCGAGTCATGAGGCTTTCATCATCGGGAAATTTAGCAATTTTTAAGGAAAGTTCCTCATACTCCTGAATCAGATGGAGTTTATCACCACTATCGGCAAAAACCTGTTCTAAAACGGTGTTATTTTCATCAAGTTCGGGTTGTTGAGGCAAATATATAAGTTTAATTTTCGGGTTAACCCAGAGTTGACCGCCATCAATATGTTCGCTACCTACAATCATTTTTAAGAGGGTGGATTTTCCGGAACCATTAGTGCCAATTAAACCCACCTTATCCATAACCCCTAAATTCAGGTTAGCATCCCTAAGAATTTCTTTAGTTCCGAAGTCTTTTTGAACTGATTGTAGAGTTAATATATTCATATTTTAGCTAAGGGCTTTACTGGCAAATCTTAATAGTTTAAATAGGGGCGGATGCCCCTACTAGGAAATAACAACTGGGTGAAAATGATTAGGATTTGGTTAGATCGCCGACATTGAATAAGAAGGGAACCTTACTTTTAGAATCACCCAAAATCAGGACTTTAGGCATTTGAGAGCCCCCTTGTCGCCAAGCCTCGATCGCCTCTTTTTGCAGTACCAACTCACCACCTTGAGCCTTGAGAGTTTCGGCTAATAAGCGTTGAGCTTCCGCCCGACCCTTAGCGCGGTTAATGTCGGCTTGGGCTTGTTGTTCAGCTTCTTTGGCGACATAGACAGCCCGGCGCGCCCGTTGTTCAGCGATTTGTTTTTCTTCAACGGCGCGAGCAAATTCGGGGGAGAAAGTCAGATCGACAACACTGGTATCTAAAACGATAATGCCATATTTATCTAATCGTGACACCAGAGCCTCGTCAAAATCTGCTTTCAGTTGCTCGCGCTGGGTAATTGCTTCCTCAATGGTACGTTTAGCAGCAGCAATTTTAAAAGATTCCTGGGTTTGAGGGGCAACAATTTTAGATACCACATTTTGGAGAGTACCTTGTTCCCGGCGGATCTGCACGACATTTACCGGGTCGAGGCGGAAGTTAATGGCAAAACTGGCGGAAAGTTGTTGTAGGTCCTTGGTGGAACTTTGGGCGGGAACTTCAAACTTCTGGACGGTGACATCATAAACATCGACTGCAGAAATTAGGGGCGGCTTAAAGTGTAACCCCTCTAATAGTGCGCCATCCTGGGCTTTTCCGAGAATACTTAACACGGCGGCTTGACCAGGATTAATAATTACAAAAGCATTAAGCCCAATCAGAATAGCCAGTGCGACGATAATTCCCAGAACAATGGCTGGTAAACCCTGTTGGGGTTGTGCGCTTTTCAAAGTTATAACTCCTTAGTTATGAACGACAGTATAGAAGAGGGGAAAGTATCATCTTCTAGTTTAAAGGTTTTGCTGATTACCGACATGATTGACGATCGCGTGTAAGTTGTGGTTCTTGCCAATCGTAGGAATAATGGCTGATAGACTGGATTTGGGGAATAGCATTGATAATGTCGCGCATCTGATGTTCTAGGGGGGGGCGGTTTTTAATGGATTTGCCCCAGTCTCCGGCGATCGCTGGGATAATTTTAGTTCCCGGTTGGGCTCGGTTAGCAACAGTTGCCACTTGTTCAACTATACAGCTTGTGGTGCCACAAACTCCATAGGCCATGGGATGCCATTCGATCGCACTAGAGAACCGATCCCAAGGTTGCAACCTGGAATCAAAACCTTGCTCCCCAACGCGGCGGTTAGCCTCCGGGAAAAACACGGCCCCCGCCGGAATGCCGCGCGATTGTACTGGCTGGCTAAATATATTTAAAAAGTCCAGAATCCCCTGTTGGGCGTGAGCGACACTCAACCGCCACAATTGTTGATTAAAGGTATTTCCCAGGCTGGGAATGCCACTGAGAGCCGGTAGGGCCGTTTCATCATGCCACAGGGGTAGTTTTTCCTGTGGCTGTGCTTCCTGTGGCTGTGCTTCCTGTGGCTGTGCTTGCTCAGGATACTTTTGATTGATCTGATTAACATCATTTTCTGTCAAAAAACCCTGGCTAACATAGCGTTGTAGCAGTTCCCGTCCCCGGTCGTTGTTGGCCCGTTGCAGCAAGGCGGACTGGGAAGCATCCCCATAAATCCATAAATCCTTAACTCGGCTGGCTACTGATTGAGGTCCCAAACCTCTGGGATAGCGAACATAGTCAAACAGAACACCACTGGGGCGACGGCGGAGGACGGCATTCAGGAGGGTATTAAAATCTTGTCGTGCGGTGGGATGATAGGGATCAACGAAACCCTGATTGATGTAGCTTTCCCCAAAATCGTTGCTGGCGGTGCCGTCTAAATTAGCGGTAACGGTGGTTTCGCCACTACCATTGACGGCAAGGACTCCGGCGCGATTAGGTAGTAGGGTGTAGGTATAACCAAAGTTGAGCATAAACATCCAGGCGTAAACCTGTAGCCCCCGTTGTCTGCCTTTTTGGATTGTTTGCGCCATGAGGTCTACTTGTTCTAAACCGGGCGATCGCATGACTGACGGCCAAGGGGTGGGGTTATTGGCGGCGGGAAGTAACACCTGAGCGTCATAAAATACTTCTAGGTAAACTTGGTTATAGCCTTTGTTGATGATGTCATCTAACAGTTTTTCGAGGGCTCCGGGTTGGGCATCACAGCTATATAGTCTTAACCAAATAGCTTGATTTTGGGGGCGGCTTTGCTGACGACAGCGATATACAGCTTGGGCGTGTTGAATCAGGATCTGGTTATATTGCTGTTGGGCGTTGCTATCCCCAGATAAGGCAGTTTGGCGCAGGGTTTCTTTTTCGGCGATCGCCTCTGGGGAGAGGCGACAATAGGCTATGGTTTGCGATCGCCCTGGGCTAGTAGCCAACAGGCTTAATAATAGAGCCACTAACATGGGTTTATAGAGACTCAGCAGACGGTGAAAGCAATTTAAGGCGATCGGTGATTTAGCCATAGCACATATACCAAATAAAAGCAACTCTTAATCATTACAGATCAGATTGAGTTGCCTCGGTTGATTTCCCCATCAGGTTAGCCGGAGTTAAGCGCCGCGTTTCACGGCCGCCTCTACTTGTTTAAACTCCTGTTCTAGTCTTTGCTTGAGTTGATCAGGAACGGGACGGTTAGGGTAGGAACTGTAATGACCTGCTAGGGCATTTAAAGCCGTCCGCATAGTAGTAAAGGAACTTGAACTAGAAACCGCTGGGTCTCGACGGTAGCGGGAAGCGAAACTATTGATCAGGGTCCGGGCTTCCGCTTGGGCGGCGGGCTTTTCTGGGGCATCTTCGGGTAAGGCGATCGCAGTTCTCAAACTATTCACAACTGCTAAGGTATCCTGGCTATAATTTCCTGTGAGGCCATCGGGTGAGTTACCACAGCCCACCAGGGCAACGGTAACGACCATCAGTAGGGCAACCAGACGAGAAACAAAGTATTTCATAAAAAGACTGTCAAAATAACCTAACTACAATCCTACCTCTAATTGCCAACAGCCACTCACATAGTCTGGTTGTGTTACCTAGAATAGCTATCACACCCTCGGCTTTCTTAGTTTTGTTTCCGGCTATTCGCCCATAGGATAATGTATTTGATGCCAGTGCCACAGAATCAATCCCTATTCACCATTTCCTAACTAAGCTAATGATTAGCCAAGATCTACTGTTCTCCAATTTGCCGTTATATAAGGCAATTGATCGACACCCACTGACGGCTTCTCCTGAAACTCCCTTAATGGGGGTCATCTCCATGATCAGCCCACAGTCAAAAAGTGACTCTGACAGGGAAACTCAGCCACACCGGAAAAGTTGCGTCTTGGCGGTAAAAAAGGGAAAACTGGTAGGTGTAATTACGGAAAGGGATCTCGTCCGCCTGGCTACCCAATATCGCAGCTTTGACCATTTAACCTTAGCGGCGGTGATGACCCGCGATCTAGTCACCCTATCAATAGAACCCCATCAAGACATTTTTACTGCTATTACCCTGATGCGTCAACATCAGATTCGCCATCTTCCGGTTTTGTCGAAAACGGGTGAACTGGTGGGATTAATTTCGACACAAACCCTGCGCGAGTGTTTGCAACCAGGGGATTTGTTCAAATTACGTCAAGTCGCCGAAGCCATGACGCGAGACGTGCTCCATGCTACCCCTAACGCTTCTATTTTACATCTGGCTCAATTGATGGCGGAATATCGGGTTAGTTGTGTGGTCATTGCTGAACCCAAAATCGGGGATAGTTTCCTGTGCCATCCTGTAGGAATAGTCACAGAAAGAGATATTGTCAAGTGTTCAGCCCTGGATCTTAATTTTGATCAGGTGATGGCGGCTGACATTATGAGTAGCCCCCTATGGTGTTTGCACCCCACAGAAAATTTATGGGTAGCCCATGAACAAATGCAGCAACGGGGAGTCCGTCGGTTAGTGGTGTGTGATCAACAACAGCAATTAGTGGGTATTTTGACTCAAACCAGTTTACTGCAAACTCTTAATCCCCTGGAACTTTATAATACCATTGAAGCCCTACAACAGCAGGTTAATAAATTACAAGGTGAACGGCTCAAACAGATGCAGAATGACCACCATCAGACTCACCAACAACTGCAAAAACAGCGAGATTTTACCGAGGCTATCTTAGATACGGTTCCGGCTTTAATTGTGGTTTTAAATACCCAAGGTTACATCGTCAAATTTAATCAAGCCTGTGTGAAAATTACGGGATATTCTTGGCAAGAAGTTCAAGATAGACCCTTTTGGGAGATTTTATTAGTTCCTGAAGAAGTGAACGCGGTCAAAAAGGTGTTTGAGGATTTAAAAGCGGGGAATTTTCCCAGTTATCATGAAAATTACTGGGTGACGAAAACAGGCGATCGCCGTTTAATTGCCTGGTCTAATACAATTTTATGTGATGATGATGGGGAAGTGGAATATATAATCGGTACGGGAGAAGATATCACCGAACGTAAACGGGCAGAAATAGAGTTAGAATCCCAGAAGGAAGCCTATCGCCAATTAGCATCATCCATGGAAGAACAAGTAGAGTCAAAAACCGCTGAACTTGCCGAAAGCAACAATCAACTTAAACTCGAGATTAATCACGTAAATCAGATGCAAAAACAGCTAATATTTTTTCAAGAAAGATTGAATGATTTACTTAATTCAAGTTTGGCAATTATCTATAGTTGTGACCCGAAAACTATGAGGATAACATTCATTAGTAGCAATGTTAAAAATGTCCTAGGATATACCCCAGAAGAATTTCAAGAAAGTGTCGAGTGTTGGGAAGAGAGAATCCATCCCGAAGACCGAGATTTTGCCTGGGCTAAAGTTCGTGATGTTTTTATCAAGGGCACATCTTTTTATGAATATCGTTTTCTTCATGGGGATGGTAGCGATCGCTGGATGCAAGAACATCTAAGGTTAGTATTAGATGCGGCGGGAAAACCCAGAGAAGTGGTGGGCTATGGTTTTGATATTAGCGAACGCAAACAAGCAGAAATAGCAGCAGCGGAACGAGAGGCGATCTTGTCTAGTTTCTATAATAGCACCAGCATGATGATGGGTGTAGTAGAACTCCTAGATGAGGATATTATCCACATTTTTAGTAATAATGCAACGGCTGAATTTTGGGGTGTAAGTCCTGAATGTCTGAAAAATGCCCGGTGTAGTGAAATGGGTGTACCCGCCTCAATTATTGAGTTTTGGTCTCAACATTATCGGGAAAGTCAACAGCTTGGGAAACCGATTAAATTTGAGTATATTCACACCCTAAATGATGGGAAACATCACTTATCGGTTACGGTTTCGCCTATCCTCAATTCCGGCTTAGACAAGTTGAGGTTTTGCTACATTGCTGAGGATATTACCCAAGCCAAGCACACCGAATATCAATTATATAAAATCACTCAAGATTTGCTCAACTCTCAAAAAATAGCGGGTATTGGCACTTGGGAATATAATGTAAGTTCGGGTAAAATTACCTGGTCAGAAGAGGTGTTCCTGATTTATGGCATGGAGCCGACCCAAGGGGAACCGACTTTAGGAGAATTACGAGACAAAATGCACCCGGATGATCGCGATCGCCACGCGGAAGATACGGAGCGATCGTTGACTTCGGGAGAACCTTTTTATACAGAATATCGTCTATTTCGTCCCAGTGGAGAAATGCGTTATATTCAAGGCATGGGAGGAGTAGAATTTGATGCCGAAAAGCAACCGTTACGCTTATTTGGCTCAGTAATTGATATCACCGAAAAAAGACAAGCGGAGATGGCGTTAAGTGCTTCCGAGGCTAAATATCGCCGTCTGATTGAACAAATGCCAGCCGCCACCTATACGGCTAATTTAGATGAAAAATTTAGCATACTTTATGTTAGTCCTCAAATTCAGCGTTGGCTGGGTATTTCAGCCAGTGAGTGGTTAAAAAATAGTAAGGATTGGCTGGAGTTAGTGCATCCAGAAGATCGCGATCGCGTGTTGGTAGAAATCCGTCAAGGTATCCAAGAAAATCAAGACTTTAGTGTTGAATATCGGATGTTTTCGCGATCAGGAAATGTGGTCTGGGTGCGTGATAACGGCAAAGTCGTTCTCGATGACCAAGGGAACCCCACATTCCTACAGGGAATTATGATTGATATTAGTGATAAAAAAGAGGCAGAAATTGCCCTCCAAGAAAGCGAGGAAAAATTCCGTCAAATTGCTGAAACAGTGCGAGAAGTGTTTTTTATGACATCTTTTGATGGTCAAACAATTCTGTATATTAATCCTGCCTACGAGAAAATTTGGGGGCAAAGTTGCGCCAGTCTCTACGAAAACCCTCAACATTGGATTAATTCTGTACATCCAGAAGATATACAGCGGGTGATAGAAGCATATCAGCGCCAGTTTCAGGATAAGTTGGTTTTTGATGAGGAATACAGAATTATTCGCCCTGATAGTACAATTAGATGGGTAGCAGCGCGGGTTTTTCCAGTTACTGATAAATCAGGTAAAATCTATCGTTTTGCCGGAATTGCTGAAGATATTACCTCCCGAAAACTCATGCTTGAACAACTCCAAAACAGTAAAACATTTATTCAGAAAGTTACTGATTATATACCCAATATTTTGTACATATGCGACCTCATCAAAAAGCGCAATGTTTATATCAACCGCAATATTCAAGATATCCTAGGATACACCTACGAAAAAATCCAAGAAACCGGAGGCACTTTACTCTATGAAATTATCCATCCTGAAGATTTACCCATCATCGAAAAACACTTTCAAGATATGTCCAAAGCACAAAATGGTCAAATATATACCGTAGAATATCGCGTTCAAAAAGCCAATGGAGAATGGCGGTGGTTACTGAGTCGGGATCTCGTTTTTAGTCGCCATTCAGATGGACGGGTTCAAGAAATTTTAGGGACTGCTACAGATTTCACCGATCGCAAACAAACCGAAGAAATATTACACACTACTTATCAGCATCTCAAGCAAAAAAATCGGGAAATGGAAATTGTCAGCAAAATGATTGAATTTCTGCAAGCCTGCGATGCAGTTGAGGAGGGATATGAAGCGATTGCGGAATTTCTCAAACAGCTTTTTCCCGATTTTTCTGGGGCGGTATTGGTAATAGATCCTAATAGCCCGGAATCGGATTTAGAAGTGGTTTCTACATTTGGTGAACTCCCACATCAGGAGATAAAATTTACTTTCAAAGACTGTTGGGCGTTACGAAGGGGAAAAATTCATGTCGCCAGTGACCAGCAACCGGGTTTATTTTGTAATCATATAAATTCTGAACTGCTACCTAAATATTCTTTATGTATTCCCCTAATTGCCAAAACCAAAATTTGGGGATTATTATACATGATTACTGAATCGTCTTTCGTTAATATGGAGTCTTCCGAACAACTAGGGCGCACTGTGACTGAGCAGTTATCTTTGGCTTTATTCAACTTAAAACTTCAGGAACAATTACGCCTAGAAAGTATCCGAGATCCTTTGACTGGACTCTTTAACCGTCGCTATCTGCAAGAAACCCTCAATCAAGCCTTAGCCAAGGCTAACCGCAAGAATGAACCCTTATCTATTATCATGATAGATATTGACCATTTTAAACGCTTTAATGATACTTTTGGTCATGAAGCTGGGGACTTAGTTTTGCAAGAAATTGCTCATTTCATCCAAACAAATATCAGAAGTTCTGATACGGCTTGCCGTTATGGGGGGGAAGAAATGACGTTAATTTTTCCAGACACTACCCTAGAAATAGCGAGCGATCGCGCCCAGTTTTTATGTGAGGGAATTCGCGGTTTAAAACTGCAACACCAAAGCCGAGATCTCGGCAAAATTACCGCTTCTTTTGGGGTAGCTTGTTTCCCACAACACGCCCAAACTTTAGATGATTTACTCAGACTGGCTGATGATGCTTTATATCTGGCAAAAGACCAAGGACGCGATCGCATAGTGGTTTGGGATTTTCTGTAGTTAAATACCTGAGAATTGAACCCTAGCAACAACTAGAGGGAGAACAACAAGACCCGTCATTATTAATGTTGGTGATGTGGTAATTATCACCTTTAGTTAGTTTAGGGTCGCGGATGGCATTTTGCCGACAATCAAACTCTTTAGCATCCTTTAGATCAATATTTTGATAGGGGGGAATTGGGATAATATCGTCACTGTAGGGACTCCTAGTATAGATGTTAAAGGTTTGATCACAAACTGCCATAGGTTGACCTCGATAAAGGGTATGACCATCATCATCAACTACTTGTTTCCAAGGTCCCTTATAAATGACTGCTTGATGGCATTCTAAACAAGGACCTTCTTTGCCTTTGTAGGCACAAACTGTTACAGACCGAAATTCAATGCCATCAATTACCTGCCAGGGTTCAGTCTGACGGGTTAAGATTTCGACCCCATAAAATCCGGCATTTTCAAACATTTGTAAAAATTCGTGTTCTTGAAAAGCGCCAGCAATGCAACCACTCCACAATTCGGGGTCGTTGATAATTTTTTGGGTGGGGGGTTCGTCACAAACAATATCAGAAATAACCGCCCTTCCTCCGACTTTTAAGACTCGGTAAATCTCGGCAAATAGTTTCACTTTATCCTGAGATTTAACTAGGTTCAGAACGCAATTAGACACGACTACATCCACAGTTACATCAGGGATTAAGGGCTGTTCTTGGCGGAGGCGATCGCACATAGCCTCAAACCGGGATACATCTTCTATGGAGGTAATAGGATTATCATTTAACCAGGTTTGCACCATAGCCAAATTTAGCCCCAAATCCTGGATTTTTCCCTTCACAAACTCAGTATTTTTATAGCCCAACTTATCGGCAATTTCATCTTGATACTTACGGGAAAGCGCCAGCATATCATCATTAAAATCAACCCCAATTACTCGCCCATCTTTGCCGACTTTTTGGGCGATAATATAGCAATTTTTGCCAGCCCCAGACCCCAAATCTACCACCAATTCCCCAGAATTAATATATGGGGTGGGGTCGCCACAGCCATAGTCTTTCTCAATAATTTCTGATGGTAAAATCTCCAGATAATTACCATTATATGATGTCGGACAACACAGGGAAGGCTGAACATCTTTCGCCCCGGCTTTATAGCGTTCTAAAACTTCATTTTCTATATCATAATTAACAGCAGTATTTGCAGATTTAGCTGGAGTCATGATTTAAGCATCCTTAGGTTGATGATATGGATCTATACACAGATAGGCTGTAATTAATGCCATAGCTTGATTATACTAGATCCGGTTAATTTATGGGTTGGGGGGAATGCGCCAGCCACTATAGGTCTGACGCAGGAAATCAGAGTTATTTAATCCCCGAAAATGTCGAGATATCTAGGTAGTCGATACCTTGGAAAAACCCTAATAAACGGTTAGCAATTTTCGCCACGCCACCGACCACATTTGATTCAATATTTAACGGTAAAACCGGATCATGAAGGGATAGGCGCAATAAAAACCAGCCATCCTCGTCGGGCGACCCACAGGAAACCCGAACCCCCTCGTAGTTTTTGGGGACAATTTCCCAGTCGGTTTGTTGGGAGACAAACTGAGTGAGTTTTTCAATCACGTTATTACCTAATGATTTAAAATCATCATTTTGAATAGTGATCCGCACTTCTTCACTCTCGGCAGGTTCCTGTAAATTGGCAATTAAATCGGTGAGAGATTTACCTTGTAGGTGGGTTTTAGCTAGTTCAATTAATAGCTTGCTAACTAAATATGCACCATCATCTAAAAAGTAGTTCTCTTTCATAGCACCATGACCGGAAGTTTCAATAGCCAGCCAAGATTCCTGTCCGGTTTCATTAAGTCGTATGGCTTCATTAATTACATTTTTGTAACCGCGCTTAAAGCGATGATGAACCCCTTTTAATTCCTGCTCGATAAAATGAGTTAAGCCATCGGAAGTAATGGAATCAGTGACGATCGCAGAACCGGGATTTTCTCGTAAAACTATCGCTGAAATTAGAGCAATTAGGCGATTTCGGTTAAGTTCTTTCCCCAAATTATCAACGGCTGCACCCCGATCTACATCGGTATCAAAAATAATACCAAAATCGGCTTTATTGTCAATAACGGCTTGACAAATTGACTCCATAGCGGCTTGATTTTCTGGGTTAGGAACATGATTAGGAAATGTGCCGTCAGGGTCTAAAAATTGGCTGCCTGTGGTATCAGCGCCTAGGGGTTTTAAGACTTTTTCGGCATAAAATCCCCCCGCACCATTGCCAGCATCAACGATTATTTTTAATCCAGTTAAAGGCTGTTCAAAGTTGGTGGGATGATTGACACCTTGGCGAATTTTATTAACTAATCCTTCGGCATAGACAGAAATAAAATCATGTTGTATAATAGAACCAGGGGTGGGAGAGTTGGCAAAATCGTTGAGTTTCGCTAACTCCAAAATCTCGGAAATATCCGACTTTCCTAGGCCGCCTTGGGGGGTAAAAAACTTTAAGCCATTACGGTTAAAGGGGAGGTGGCTGGCGGTTAACATAATTGCGCCATCACATTCCCAGCCGGGGGTAACGGTACTCATAAACATGGCGGGAGTTGAGGCGATCGCCAAATCATAAACCTGAGCCCCAGTGGATATAATTCCCTCCATAACTGCTTGACTTAGCACAGGTCCAGATAGACGACTATCTCTACCTACCGCCATAGTTAATTCTGCGGTATTTTTACCCAGTTTTTGGCTGACCCAACTCGCGAAGGCTTTACCTAAGATAGTGGCAATTTCAGGAGTTAGGTTAACTGGTTCATTGGCTACACCTGCTATGGCGACTCCCCGAATATCCGACCCATTTTGTAGCTTTTTCCAGTCCCAATTAGCAACTTGAGCCATAGTTAATTTATCCCGAATTGATGACTATACTAGATGATCATACTATAACTAGCAAGTGGTTATCAAAAAGTTAATGAATAATTAAGAATTAGCCCCGTTCCATTTTCCATACCATATAAGTATTGCGGCTTTTTTCTTGAGCTTGATATAGGGCAGACTCTGCGGATTTTAACAGTTCGGGGAGGTATTAATAGATGGAATTATGCTAGAAATACCCTGGCTAACAGTAATGCGATCGCTCACCAGAGAGGCAGGGGAATATTTAATTGTTGAATTGCCACATGGATTCGCATAGCCACTTGTATAACACCTTCGCAGTTAGTATTTGATCAAATAATGGCAAACTATTCCCCCCCATAACGAGCCACTAAATCCCCCGGACGCATAGCTGATTCTTGGATAGCTTGAGCCACTCTAATTAAGCAATTATCACCCGCTAAATGTCCGTAAGTATCGTTATATTTTTTCAAGTAATCGACATCACACAGAATCAAGGATAAAGGCAACTTTTACCGCTGCATACGCCGCCACTCCCGCCACCAAAATTCATGAAAACGGCGACGGTTTGCCACCTGAGTTAATCCATCTAAGCGCGCCAAACGGTCTAGTTTAAAATTAGCTTGTTTAAGTTGTTGCTCAAGACCAGCCTGTGGCAGGGGAAAACTAAGTTGAGTAGCCACCGCTTGCATTAATTCCCAAATGAGGTGATAGAATTTGGTGGAGTAATTGCCGATTATAATAATTATCCTCAACCATCAAAATCCGATGTTGACCACGCCGATTATTTACCCGAGGATAATCGTCTAATTTTGGCTGATGATTTTGATAAGTTTTAGCACCATTATCCCTAGGGTGATGTTCTCGGACTAGCACATTTAATTTAAATTAAAAAGTAGTGCCATTGCCGACCTCCGAGAAAATTTCCATCTCCGAACCCATTAGCTGTAGATATTTTTGACAAATAGTTAACCCCAAGATAGCACATTTTTTAACTGTAGGGACAAAACCCCTAGGGCGATCGCACCATCAAGAAGCCATGGTAAAAACTTAATAAATCGTCAATTTGGGGGGGGGGACAGTCTCCGGGG
>NZ_PKGG01000359.1:0-3286 GCF_046480465.1 Arthrospira sp. PCC 8006 | reverse complement strand
AAAAAACCAAAAGGTAGATGTACCTGCTGCGGGCAATCCTTTACCYCATCAGATTTAATTGAAGTAGACCACATTGTACCTAGAAGCCAAGGCGGAAAGGATGAATACAATAATCTTCAATTATTACATCGCCACTGTCACGATGATAAAACAGCTCTTGATGAAGAGATGATGCTGTACTCTTAACAAGGAGGCAGTCAAACTAGGAGCCGTGTGCTGGGAAACTCGCAAGCACGGTTTTGAATGGGAGGGGTAGACCGTGAGGTCTATCTCGACCCCTAATTTAAACCGAAACCCACTGGCTATCAAAGCCAGGGTTTTCTGAGTTCAACAACTCCCCTTTCCTGAACATGGTTTACCATCTTCAGTCAAGGGCGAACCTGTTGACCCCAATTGGCAATTGTGCTAGACCCCAGGAACAGGCTAATAGCCACCAAGGCATCCCACCACAGCCACATTGTAGCACAGTCAAAATAAAATCTTGCTTACGTTAAGCCTACAAGCAATAGATAGTCGGGGCTATAGTTTCAGAGTCCACCACCAAAAAAGCCTAATTTCCTTAGAAACCAGGCTTTAAGTTATTAGTTTTAGTTAGGAAGGCTACCACTTTAACAAGTTAAACTCTTCCATATCGACCGTATCACGGTTGCGATAAATTGTCAAGACGATCGCCAAACCGACCGCCGCCTCAGCCGCCGCCACAGTAATCACAAACACCGTAAAAACTTGACCCTTAATACTCCCAGAGTCCAAGTAATTAGAAAACCCCATCAAATTGAGGTTAACAGCATTAAGCAGTAACTCAATAGACATGAGAACTCGGACCGCATTACGGCTAGTAATCAATCCATAGATACCTATACAAAACAAAGCCGCCGCGACCAATAGAAAATATTGAAGTTGCAATTCCATAAACAATTTTTAAGATTTTCAAGTGTCTGTCTAATCAAACCCGGTTCACCACAGCGAAGGCTTAACCAAAGGGTTAAATAGCCTCGCCGTAGATTAACCGATCGCTACTCTAGCCATTATTCGGGGGACTCATCAGAGCTACCAGAAACCGAGATCAGTTCCCGAGGGCGCTCCGTGAGCATCAAAAGAGATGTAGTTGTAGTTGGCGTGTTAGAAGCATCGGGGATAAAATCCCGACGAGCCAGAACAATAGCTCCCACCATAGCCATTAGCAAGAACACAGAAGCTAACTCAAAGGGTAGCAAAAAGTCAGTAAAGAAATGTTCACCAATAGCGATCGCCGAACTTTCAATGCTCACCACTGCCGCTGTAACCGACCAGGGCGTTGATAACACCATAGTAGACAACAGAGCAAATAGGCCCACACAGACCAAAGCCGTAGCAATTTGTCGTAGACCAGCATTAGGTAAAACCCGAAAATCCTGTTGTTTGTTAACCAACATGATCCCAAACAGGATCAAGACATTAACAGAACCGACATAAATCAAAACTTGAGCCGCCGCCACAAAATCCGCATTGAGCAGGAGATATAATCCAGCCATGCTCATAAACACCCCTCCCAGCAAAAATGCCGAGTAAACGATATTTTTGAGCAAAACCACACCCAAAGCGGAGCTAATCATCATGATGGTTAGCAGGCCAAACGAAACGACCTGAACCCCTTCTGCTAAATTCACGGGCATATCCTAAGAGTGATCAAAGTTTGGGTAATGGAGACATTACCCCTGCCAAAGTTATTAAAATCAGGCTTTTTCTGCCTTAGCTTGGGATTCCCCATCCCGTTGTTGTTCGATCTTATCGATAAATTCCTCTGGACGCAAACCAGATCGACGGGAATTTGGGGGAAGATCGTGCGGGTCCATAACTCCCTTGGGTAAATAGGCAAGTTCCCGCAGGGGAGTCACCATCGGATCATCGGTCACCTTATAGGGTAACCGTCCCAGTGCCACATTATCATAATTCAACTCATGGCGATCGTAGGCTGCCAGTTCGTATTCTTCCGTCATTGACAGGCAATTAGTCGGACAATATTCGACACAATTACCACAGAAGATGCAAACCCCAAAATCGATACTGTAGTGTTTGAGTTTCTTTTTCTTAGTTTCCCGGTTAAATTCCCAGTCTACCACCGGGAGGTTAATGGGGCATACCCTAACGCATACCTCGCAGGAGATGCACTTATCAAACTCAAAGTGAATGCGACCCCGGAACCGTTCCGAAGGAATCAGTTTTTCATAAGGGTATTGAACAGTAATGGGTCGGCGCTTCATGTGGTCAAAGGTGACAGATAGGCCCTGACCGATATATTTAGCGGCTTGAATGGTTTCCTTGGCGTAGTCGCCAACTTGGTTAAGAAACTTGAGCATAGTATTTTTGAAGTGTCTTAGCTTGGGTTAACTGAGTTTAGGGATTAGCCCCCTTTAATATTTATCCCCCAAAAGCTATGGGAAATGCCAGTTTTAAGGCGGCTGTCAGCAAAAGATTCACCAAAGCCACCGGAAGTAAGAATTTCCAACCCAGGTTAAGCAGTTGGTCAATACGAACCCTAGGGACGGTCCACCGGATCAGAATGGCAGTAAATACCAGCAGATAGGCTTTCAGGATAGTCATGGTAATGCCGAGACTGGCAGTTAGTACCTGTAACCAAGGGGTGGTTTCACTCACGCCCAAAAGCCCAGCGATCGCCTCTACCGGAATCGGAAAATTCCAACCCCCAAGGTACAAAACTGATACCAATAGGGCAGATAGTACCAGGTTGACATAGGAAGCCAGGTAATACAGAGCAAATTTCATCCCCGAATATTCCGTCTGATATCCAGCGATCAACTCTTCCTCAGCTTCTGGTAAATCAAAAGGTAATCTTTCGCACTCAGCCAAAGCCGCAATACAGAAAATCGCAAAACCCACAGGTTGTCGCCAGACATTCCAGCCCAGGATGCCATAGCCAGACTGCTGTTGAACAATATCAAGGGTGCTGAGGCTATTCGACATCATCACCACCGCCAAAACTGCTAGGGCGAGGGGAATTTCATAACTGATGGACTGAGCGGCGGCCCGTAGCCCTCCCAGTAGGGAGTATTTATTATTAGAAGCGTAGCCCGACATCAGTAGACCAATAGGCTGAATACTCGATAGAGCGATCCACAAAAATATTGCTGTCCCCAGATTAGCGATCGCCAAATTTTGTCCAAACGGCACAATCAGGTAAGACAAAAACACCGGAATCGACACAATAATTGGGCCGAGAGTAAATAACAGCGGATCTGCCTTAAACGGGACAATATCTTCCTTTAGCAACAGTTTAAGGCCAGCT
>NZ_PKGG01000560.1:0-442 GCF_046480465.1 Arthrospira sp. PCC 8006 | reverse complement strand
CGTTTTTGCGCTCTTATTTCTTGMAAATAGTATTTTTAGTCAACCAGAAAATTATTTTTTTTCAGACACCTATGATGTTACAATAGTGATTTCGAAAATAAGCAATGAGGGGCCTATTAAAATAGTTACTGGGTTGCAGTATTCATATTTACGAAGAGATAGTTTTCCCTTCGAGGCTTATGTTTTGCCTGATAGTGATTTGAAGTTGCCAAGTACGTTTTCAATTTTTTGGCAACGTATGCCATTTGTAAGTAAAAATAAATACAAGTGTAGGGTACGATATTTAAATCATAAAATATACACTTTGGTTGATGTGAGAAAAGTTTGTTTTGACAAATATGATGTTTGTATTGTTGCGGCAGATAATACATTTGGAAGTTTATGTGAAATAATGGATATTGAAAAAATTAGATAGAGTTTATCATAGGAGCCAATTGCCTTG
>NZ_PKGG01000497.1:0-767 GCF_046480465.1 Arthrospira sp. PCC 8006 | reverse complement strand
GGAAACCCAACATCTTAGTAGGTTATATGAACCCAGGAAACTCCACAAAAACTTAACCACCCCCAGCCTAGCCGACTGTGTTGGGTTTCGCGATCGCTCCACCCAACCTACTAGAAAGTGGCGGCGGGGGATGTCTTGGGCGGAGTTCATTTTCTACAGTTGCAAGGAATGGAAAGCCAAAGGTCACAATGCAAAACAGTCACCAAAGAAAACCGGAAGTCTGAAATCAGTCGATAAAGCAAGCGTAAACTGCTTGTTACGGGAGAGAATAGCCAATATGATTTTGTCACATCAGCAGGAGGTTAAACTTTGCCGTATCAAGTTATTATCTCGCCAACCGCTGCCGACCAGATCCGGGAGTTGACGGCGCGACAACGGAGTATGGTACTCGAAGGGATTTCTCAACAACTGACCAGTCAACCTACTGTGGAAACCCGCAACCGGAAGCTAATGCGTCCTAATCCCTTGGCATCTTGGGAATTGCGGATTGGGCAGTTGCGTGTGTACTATGATGTAGAGGAAGAGCCGGAGGCTATTGTGGAAATTTTGGCGGTTGGCATCAAGGACAGAAATCAAGTTAGATTCGGCGATCGCATATCGGAGGAAACAGATGAAGACTCTTAATTTATCGCAAGCTACAGCCCCGTTAACCGACTACATGGCAACCCTCGATCGCCAACCTTTGATCGTCACAGTTGACGAACAACCTCAAGCGGCGCTAATGTCGATTCGGTTAGCTGATGAATTGACCCACAGTTTTAATTCTC
>NZ_PKGG01000195.1:0-10355 GCF_046480465.1 Arthrospira sp. PCC 8006 | reverse complement strand
TAATCCCTTCDCTCCCCACCGAGTCAACGACGAGAATTTAGAGGCTTATATTGTTTATCTGAAACTGGGGAGGGTTCGGTCTTTCCTCAAGGCTCAAAAACATCGGACTCCCGCCTTCCTGTTGCTGCTATTTTCCCTACTTATTCTGGGTTTCAAAATTGTGCCGTGGGCTCATGTATTTGAAGGCAATATCATCGCCGAATCCGTCAGCTTTACTTACGCCGGACCCTCACAGAAATTATTCATCAACTCAATCCGCAACCTCCAACGCCTCGAATTAGAAGGAGTTCAAAATCTGCATCTTTTGGGATTGTTTGAAGGGGAGGATTTGTCGGGTATTGACAACTTAGACATTCGCTTAAAATATCCCCACAGTAAGTTAATCATCACCTCCTCTAACCCCGATGGTTTCAGTCAACTTGAACTCAGTTATCTGCGACTCCAGCCACAAACCGAAGTCCGCAACTTTATTTATGATACCGACCGAAATCAACTGATTTTTACCCTAATTCCACCCTCCGAAGAAAACTCGGAAGAAAACTCGAAAACTGTCATCCAACTCTCCCTCGGACAAGACCCCTTAAATATCAGCCTGGAAGGATATGATTTACCCCAACTTAATCAACCCGAAGAAGAGTATAACTTTCGCGAATTTGTTTGGACTCCCTACACTACGGAATTGAATCTCTCCCCCAGCAGCCAAACGGAATTATATCTGGATTTGCCTAACCTGGAAACTAGCAATTATCAACAGTGGCTGTGGGGGAATTTAACCGTCAATCAAGTGCGCTTTTCCCGGTTCCTCACCACCGATAAGACTCAGGATAATATCGAACTTTCGACTATATTACAGGGAAAAGTTCGCATGGTTAATCAAGATTTGAACTTGGAAAAGCGACAGTTTTTGATTTTTAACAAGACTCCCAATATCCAAAGTTTTCCCCGTTTACAAATTCACCCAGACGACCCCCAAGGCTTACAGGTTCGCATTCACGGTCAAGCCTCCAAAATTGCAGCCGGTATTGACCCTCAACTATCGGTCAGTCAAATTCACGCCAGTCTTTTAGACCTCTGGCTACCCCCAGAAATTGTTAATCTTCTGTTGACTGTGGCGGCGGTGGTAATTGGTTATGTGATTCCCTGGCTATTCACTAACTAGGGTTTTTCTGAGGGGGAATTAGTGCATTAATTCACATTAAATACTTGACAAATTCGGAAATCTGAGATATTATGGAAGTGATGGGTTATGGTCGCCCCCACTGACTCTGATTGACTCTAGCCTTGAGAATTGAGTCAAGACAGCAGAGAAGAGGCGATCGCATTTACTCATCGAACCAACTAGAGCGCCAAGCCGCCTCAGCCTGTAGGACAGCCCTTTCCCGCAATTTCTTCTGATAATTGCGTCCCAACTGGTTAAGGCGTTTAATCACATTGCGGATTTGATGTCGTCCGGCCATCACCCTAGGGTCAGAAAACTCAATTTCCGATATCCGCAGGTGAACGGTAATCAGTTGAGTGACACGGGAGGTCTGTTCCTCATTTTCATCTTCGGTCTCCACCATGAGAGTCAACAAATTGGGGGTATTCCCCGCCGTAGCTTCTAGGGGAGGTTCAGTTTTAGAGGCTGCTTCTATGAGGGCGACAGGCAACTCTGGGGGCATTATAGCATATTGCTGCAATAGCAGGTTAATCTCATGGGAGAGGCGATGGAGAATTTTAGCAGTGGCTTCCTCAATATTTTCTTGCCAACGCAGCAGGTGAGAGGGAGTAATTAGCAGGGGTTTGGGACTAGATGGAGAAACGGGTTTAAGGATAGAAATTGAGGGGCGAACCTTTTGATTATCCTCGTTTTCCGTGTTTTCCGTGTCTGGGGATGGTTCAACATCATCAGAGGTTTCCGCCTCATCAGAAGGCGGTTTTTGCTCAGAAATAGGCGCACGCACCAGATTAAATAACCGATTTTGCGATCGCGAAACCTGATGGCGAATTTGTGATTGTAACTCTTGTCGGCGCGCGAAAGATAGCTTTAAAAATGCTTCTGGATAACCCTGGGTGCATAAATGATAAGTAGCTAGGATAAGTTGCTGTCGCAAGCCATCACCCAAAACCTGTAGATAATCACTGTAACATTGATGCAGCTCTTGGGCAATATCAGCGATCGCCTCTTCCAATAGTGCGATCTCATGTTCAATTTGTTTAACAGATCCAGCCATAATTATAATAGGGGGAACATCATTAGAGCAACACTAAACAAAAAACCCCGATCCATTCTGATTATGCCATCAGATCGGGGTTAATTTCACCAAAACTTAGGAATTGAGAGTCGATAGGTTATACCTTACCACCAGTTTGGGCAGCCACTTCATCAGCAAAATTAGTCTCTTCTTTTTCCAGACCCTCACCCAAGACAAATCTCGCAAACCGACGGACCTTGATATTTTCGCCCAAGGTAGAGATAGTCTGCTTAATGAGTTCCTCAAGGGAAATATTCTGGTCGCGGATATAGGGTTGGTCTACCAGAGACAACTCTTTGAGGCGTTTGTCAATACGACCCTGGACAATTTTCTCCTTGATATTGTCAGGCTTGTTACCGAGATCATCACGTTTCATCTCGATTTCCTTTTCCTTAGCCACAATATCAGCGGGAATATCATCAACCGAGACATACTCAACATTGGGACAAGCCGCAATTTGCATGGCGATATTACGCACCAACTCTTGAAACTCATCGCGACGAGCGACAAAATCAGTTTCGCAGTTAACCTCCACCAGAACACCAACCCGTCCTCCGGTGTGAATATAGCTACCGACTATTCCCTCTGTCGCCGAACGACCAGATTTTTTGTCAGCGGAAGCAATACCCTTTTGTCGTAGCCACTCAGCGGCTTTAGTCATATCGCCATCATTTTCCTTGAGGGCTTTTTTGCAGTCCATCATACCCGCGCCAGTTTTATCGCGCAGTTCCTTAACCATCTTTGCAGAGATTGCAGCCATGTTTAATCCTTTAATTGCTTAGTTAAATTGCCAGTAACCAACACTTGTTAGGAAAGTTTAACAAATGTTTCCAAATACCGAAACCTGGCTCGGTAGAAGTCTGGGAAACCATAGCGCCCCCCAGACCGTCTACTATAGTTGTTGTATTGACCTAATCATCAGAGGAATCATCAGAGTCATCATCAGACTCATAATCATCACCGAATTCCTCGTCATCGTAATCGGTATCCGCGTCGTCGTAATCATCATCAGCGCCAACAGCAGATACCCCGTGACAGCCTTCATAAATACCATCAGCCAATTTACCAATAATCAGCTTAATGGCACGAATAGCATCATCATTAGCGGGAATATGGATATCAGCCAGGTCAGGATCACAGTTAGTATCTAACAGAGCAATAATGGGAATCCCCAATTTCCGGCATTCCATGACGGCATTATATTCCCGGCGTTGGTCTACCATAATCACGGCATCGGGGACTCGGCGCATTCCTTTGAGACCGCCCAAATACTTCTGTAGCTTACCCATTTCGCGACGCAAAACCGCCGCCTCTTTTTTGGGGAGATAGTCTAACTGACCGCTATTTTCTCGCGCTTCCAAGTCTTTGAGACGGTCTACGCGAGTTTTAATTGTCACCCAGTTGGTCAGCATACCCCCCAACCATCGTTGGTTGACATAATAACCACCACAGCGAGCAGCTTCCTGGGCGATAATACCAGCAGCCTGTCGTTTAGTCCCCACAAACAGGAACTTTTTGCCTTCTTCAGAAGCACTTCTGACATAATCATAGGCATCATCCATCAGTTGAGCGGTTTGTACCAGGTCAATGATGTGAACACCGTTGCGTTCTGTGAAAATGTAGGGAGCCATTCTAGGGTTCCACCGTCGGGTCTGATGCCCAAAGTGAACCCCAGACTCTAGCATATCTGCGAGACTGATAACTGGCATGATTAATTTTTCTCCTTTTCGGGTTAATCCTCCACCCAAGCGCCGATCTGTAGAGGAATTTCCCCACAGACACCCGAACTCTTGGATGTGCGAGTTGAGACAACCTGAAAATTATAGCAAATATTGCACCACTGGCGATCGCCTTTCTCAGAGAGGATCATGCCAGAGGGTGAAAGCCTACAGGGAACACCTACCGGGGGGTAATCTGGTGGCAACTTTTTGAGGTGAGGCGATAGATTAACAGCGATCGCATTGTGTGGTTTAATAGACAAAAATGATTGGAACTTTGAAATATGGCTAATAAATCTGGTGGATTTCCCTATCCCTTCCGTACTTTCTGGGCGATCGTCCTGTTAGGAATTAACCTGGTGGTGGCTGGCTACTATTTCCATATCATTCAGTAGTCTTGGCTGATTGCCCTTAAAAGTCTATGCTGCCGATCCATTATAGGGGTTCTCCCCTACCAATGGCTGCAGCATTTTTTTGATGCTTTAGCGATAGGTGCTTATAGGTTGCTGGGCTCTCTGGTTTTGAGAGATACTACGATAGATGAGCTATTTGAGATTTGATAGCTCGAATAGGTTGATGGTCACTATCATCGGAGATTTGACTAAGGTTGGCAGTGACAAAAGTCCGGCTACTCTGTGAATTGGCCTGGGCGGCGATCGCATGATAGCCATAACAACCTAAATGCGATCGTTACTCTGGCTTACCTGTGACTATGATCACATCGGCTCAGTCCCTATCTGGTGGGGGTTTGATGTTGGGTTGCACCTAACCTACGGTTGATGTTGGGTTGCACCTAACCTACGGTTGATGTTGGGTTGCACACAACCTACCACCTAACCTACGGTTGATGTTGGGTTGCACACAACCTACGGTTGATGTTGGGTTGCACACAACCTACCACCTAACCTACGGTTGATGTTGGGTTGCACACAACCTACGGTTGATGTTGGGTTGCACACAACCTACCACCTAACCTACGGTTGATGTTGGGTTTCACCCAACCTACGGTTGATGTTGGGTTGCACACAACCTACCACCTAACCTACGGTTGATGTTGGGTTCTGCTGAGTAGACCTTTCCCCAATCTTCCTGTTAAGATGACAGCCAATTTTGCAAAATATTAATCAGCACTGGAGCAAAAGAGTCCATCTTATCCTCGTTAGGTTGTGATAGATCCCTGATTAACATCTCTAGCAATTCTTCATCCTCCAAGCCTTGATTGGGATCTATACCGCTTTTCCATAACAAGGTATCGGATAATTGTTTACGTTTCTCGATTAAGGCACGGTTATTTTTTTCATCATCGCCCAGGTTTAACACTTGAATCGTATCCTTAGCGCGATCGCTCAAACCTTCTACCCGACCACTAATTTTAAACCTAAGTTCTGTTTCGCATTCTTCCATCAGGGGAGTTAAGGGTAAGGGCTTAGATTCATGAGCCTTGCCACATTGATTAGAGGTATTACAACTGGCGACAATATTTGAAAAATCGAGGGTGCGGTTAGGATTCAAATTTTGAGCTTCTATATGCTCATTATGGCAATTATTAATATCTTCTATTCTCTGACAGCAATAAGCACAAATATAGAATTTTTCTTTCAGAGCATATTCCCGAATAACTCGTCTCATATCTTCAGGTAACTGGCTATATCGTCTATGAGGATTTTTCTTTTTCCATGCTGTCAAATTAGGTGGCTCCGAGCCTTTATGAATCTTTCGCATGACGTGATTTTTGTTTATTGATCAGGAGTTTGGCTTTCATCAATTCTAAATGATTGGCGTGCAATTTCTCAGTTAATTGTGAAAGCAATTGTTCAGCCTCGGTTAGGTTGGCGTTTTGTATGGCATCTAGCAGATTGTTCAGTTCAGTATCAATGGTCTCATTACGGATACTGGTATCCATGACATCTAGTAAAACCGTATTAGCATCTTGCCCATACTGGGAAGGCAATTGTTGCAATTCACCATTGTTTAAGGTGTAAACCAAGATATTTTGACAGTCGCTGATGATAAGAGGTGAATGGGTTGTTAGCACAAATTGACAGTTAGGAAAAGTGTCGATCAGGCGATCGCAAAAACTACGCTGCCACGAGGGATGTAAATGCAAATCGACTTCATCAATCAAAACGATACCATCACCTGTTCAAGGATTTTCTAGGGCGGGGTTCAGCATAGCTAGACGGCGAGCAATATCACCAACTAGAGCCATCAGAGATTTTTCGCCTTGTGAAAGTTGGGCGGCATTTAGGGTTTCACCGTTTTTGTCGATCGCCATATAGAGACGAGGTTTGCGACGGACTCTCAGGTTGTCCAGATCCGGCATAAATCGGCTAATGGCGGTGCGAACTGCCGTTAATTGCCTATCTTTAGCGGAGGCATTTAGTTGCTGCAATTGTTGCCATACCGTTGAATCGGTTTGTAATAGAGGTCTGATTTCGTTCCAAAAGTCTTGAGGAATTGCTGATTCATTCTCAGTATCTTCTCGTTCTCTAAACCATTCAAAAAAACGGCGAAAGTCTACACCCTGATTTAAGGCGTTATCGTAGCCATCTAATTGCTTAAAGCTGTGCTTAGTCCTAATTTTTAGGGGTATATCCAGCACTACGCGCTCCACCGGATAAAAGGCAATTAGAGGTAGGCTTGTTTGGTCATTATCGCTGAGGTCATCACGATAAATATTAGCCAAACGAGTGCAGTCGTTTAGGTTACTATTATATGGGGATTTTCGCCCTTTTTCGGCTTTGGCTAAAGTCCATTTAAACTGATTATTAATCTGGCTGATGTCGGCATTTTCTGAGGGATGATTATTATCATAAGCCTCGATTTCAATGCTGGCAAAATTAGCGGAATTAAGTATAGAATTTTCTGGGATAGGGTTGCCACTGCCTTTTTCCGTGCGTAAACGAGCAGTGAACCAGCTAAGAGAGGTGGCTAAAGCGGTGAGAATGGAGGATTTGCCCGCGCCATTTTTGCCCACGAATACGGTGATATTGCTGGGGTTTTGCTGGGTGGGTGCTAAGGAAATTTCCAGATTTTTAAATAGCCCAAAATTTGTGAGGATGACCCGTTGGATTTCCATCGCGATCGCTTTCAAACTCACCCCTATTATTATCTCCACATTGTCGCACAAAGTCAAGTGTTTGCTGTTTGTTAATCATACTGTTTCCCATGAACCAGGCAACAGTAGGGGCGCGGGGGTACAAGCGAGGGATCACGGCGACCACCGGGGAATCTCGCCTACATACTACGGTTGATGTTGGGTTGCACCTAACCTACCTTTGATGTTGGGTTGCACCTAACCTACGGTTGATGTTGGGTTGCACCTAACCTACGGTTGATGTTGGGTTGCACCTAACCTACGGTTGATGTTGGGTTGCACCTAACCTACGGTTGATGTTGGGTTGCACCTAACCTACGGTTGATGTTGGGTTGCACCCAACCTACGGTTGATGTTGGGTTGCACCTAACCTACGGTTGATGTTGGGTTGCACCCAACCTACGGTTGATGTTGGGTTGCACCCAACCTACGGTTGATGTTGGGTTGCACTTGCAGTTCATCATCACTGGGGGCGGGTTCGGGACGTTTGGCGATGCCTCGGAGTCCAGTCAGAGTGCCAGAGGGAATAGGCTGAATGGAGGTGAGTTGTTTTTGCTGGAGAAATTCGGCGAAGTCCAGGACTTCTGGGATTTGGTTTTCTGGAAGGGTTTGAATCAGTTGATTGAGTTTTTCGGCGGCTGTCATAGTTTTTAGGAAGTCAGTTGGTTGGATTGGGTTGGATTTGTTCTATTATGCCCGATCGCTTTATGACTTGGTTTTCGGTTTCGCCGACTTTTGGGCTGGGGTGGGTTGGCTGGTCATTTTTGTATATAAATCAAACAGTTTTTCTAGGCGTTCGGTGTCGTTTTTGAAGCGACGACCGATGTAAATTCGCTCGATAATTTCATCGTTGTGATCGTGGGCTTCCCGGACTAGGGGAAATTCGCTATCCATGCGTTTTGGGTCGTACATATCCGCAATAGTAGCGGGGAAATAATGCTCGCGGGCTAATAAAATATCTTCCGCGYAGCGAGTCAGGTCGGCTTTGTTTTGTTCCGTGAGGGTGGGGACGGGGAAGGTGTTCCAGTCTAGGGTGTTGGAGTAGCGATATCGGGTTTCGAGTTTGCCGCAGACGGTGGCGATCCAGACCAAGTGAAGGCGTGAGGCGATTAGCGCCATGTTCCACAGTGGCGCATCGTAGAGAGCGAAGGCACTATCACCGACCAATGATCGTTCTGGTAAAAGACCAATAGGAAGATACTCTCGGCGCTCAGAGCTAACACGTGGAACAATAAATGCAGATCGATCACAAATCCCTTGAATTTGCCTAAATCGATGAGGATAATCTGCGGCTGGTCTAGTTTCTGCTGCTTTACTATTACTACGAAATTCTCGAATAGCATCAATTCGTTTAGCTATTTCTGGAATTTTATAAGCTTCTTCAGCTTCTGAGTCCTCAATCCACAAACAATATCTATTAAGACCTCTGATAAACTCTGCGGATCCGAAATAAGGCCGAATGTAGCTTATTGCCTGGGGCGAATGATCGAACAAATCCTTCACCTGATAGGTATCTAAAAAAAAGTTTCCATTGTCTGTTGGTTTATTTCCCCATACCATCAAAGCCCTATCTTCAGGTGAGCGACTAACCTTTTCAATAATTAAATTAGGACCATGAACAAGCTACGCATTTATATTACTACCTGCCTTGGCAACTATTTGTCCAGTTTCATCTTCTGAAAAAACTATATTATGATGTTTTGAATCAGCCCCAATTCCTATGATAGCCACCGTCACCCCAGCATTATGGCTCGCAAGATTTGCCCAATTGAAGGATGTATGAGCAAATATGATCAAATTTCCAGTTTCAAAAATAAGCGGCCAGAGAACAGGAACTTGTTCACCCTGACAAATGGAATTAGTAGAAACAAAAGCCGCCGCCGCATTGGTTGGCGTGCCATAATCTGCCGCCTTCATAAACCAACCCGCCACATAATCCAAAGACTTCCAATTTTTTGTCCGACTATCAAAAATTTGTTTTAAATCGTCCTTTTGTTCCGACGATTGCCAAGTCGAACCCAAATAAGGCGGATTCCCACAAATATAAGTTTCTCCCCCCTCATTCTCAAACTCAATTTCTGCCTGATCTCGCGTTTCCCCCCACAAATCCAAATCTTCCCGCTGCACCTTTACCCCCGTTCCCGTGGGCGGACAAAGACTCAACCAATCCAACCGCAAGGCATTATTGCCGCAAGTAATCCAATTATCAGCCTTCAAGGGCAAAAAATCCGCCAACGCCAACATCGGCCCCCGATGCAACACATCACACTGATACTCGGCAATAATCAAGGCTAACCGGGCAATTTCTGCGGCAAAATGGCGAATTTCTATGCCCCGAAAATTGGTCAAGGGAATCTGAGAAGGGCGATCGCACTCCCCCCGCCGACGGATTTCCGTCGAGTAGCGTTAACTATAAACCTTTATCCTGACAGCGATAGCGGGTTATTACTCAACCCAATAACTATGCCTAGTTACTCAAATATTACTCACAATCTAGTCCTAGCACAGGAAAATAATTCTGTCAACGGTTGATTACTCAGTCAACAAGCACAACTTAATCAATCTGTCAAATGCCTACTATCTCCCCCTAACCAAACACCGATAGGGTAACTCCCTTGTGATACCCGTCAATGGCAAGCCTATCGGTTCGTTCCTCACCATTGACTGCTATCACGTCGTTCGTTTCCCCAATAGTGCTTGTTCCGGTTGGGGGGAGGGTATGGCTCAAATTTCAAAACCCATAGGGGTAGTCAGGTTATTGGTGAAATATTGAGGAACCTACTCGCTACCAACAAAATGCGATCGCATTATCTAATCATCACCCGCTGAATTCAGTTCACTACCAACATAACGCGTTGCAACTGGTAACTTGTTTGGGGATGGTAGCCACTACCCACATAATCCTCAGCAAGTCTCCAATTTATAGGGGTACTGGGTTCCGCACGGGATGATTACCCCTAATAGACGGGTTAAGGTTTTGGCTTAGGGTGTTTATTGTGGGTAAACTAGGGGTGAGCATTCATATAAACCATTTGCAGGAGTGCATATGCACTCTAGTAAACAGATAATATGAATGAACCCCTACAGTCAGAAACCATAGGGGGCCATTTAAGTTATTGAGTTAGGGTTAGCTGTTAGGTGTTAGGGTTTAGGTGTTAGTACAGGAAATGTCGTTTTGACACCTCCCCGCTAATCTTACGCTTAGTAACCATAGCGTTAGCTACGTCTATTAACTTGTCTACAGTAACTTGGTCAGATTTTCCAACGTAGATGTGATGATTGACGCTACCATCCCACCCTTTGAGG
>NZ_PKGG01000338.1:0-3628 GCF_046480465.1 Arthrospira sp. PCC 8006 | reverse complement strand
CCCAACGCCGCTATACAGTTTCCCCGGGTCAACTCCAACCGCCATCGGTTGAGTCTCTTCCCCAGACGGTTGCTGAGTTAGTTGAACGTAGAACATTCACAGGTCTGACCATCTTCCCACGGCTGTGCTATATCGAATCCAACGTCTTGCTCGACTGGGCTTGGTTGGCATTAATGGTTTCCCACTGGGGGATAAAACCGGAACTCGTAGCATGGTGATAAACCTCTTGCGAGTTTGAGTCTCTTCGCCCACCGAATCAAACATGGCTTGGCTTTCCCAACGCCCCTAACCAGGAGGCTTGCAGATAATCCGATCTAGAGAAACAACCGGAAGTGCGTGGCATGATTCGGCTCAATGGGCTATTCAAAGTTTCAGCAGGACTGGTTCCCCACTCTCCCACCTGCTAACGCGAGGTGGGAGTTCTTGAACATATCTGGGTTTCGTCATAGGTAGCTGGCTGGCTTTGGTGGAATCCCACCACAGAATCTAGTATTCTATGATAGATAACTATTGTACAGGCGATCGCCTGTAGAAAAGCAAATTCTCTCACCCTCAACAGTCGCAATGACCCTAGGTACATGGATAGGCTTCACAGCTTTCTTAATCGCTATATACATCCTGTGGCGGATTAAACAAGCCCTGCTGATGATTTTCGCCGCCGTCGTCCTAGCCACCGCCTTAAACCGTCTCACCCGTCAATTCCAGCGTCTGAAACTACCGCGATCGCTTGCCGTCTTCCTATCCATTAGTCTATTCTTCTTAGGGATTACCATCGGCTTTTTATTGGTAGTCCCCCCCCTAATCAACCAATTAGAACAACTAGCCAAACAGGTCCCCGCCGGTCTCGAACAAGGTCTAAAGCTGCTGAACCTGTTAATTGACTATCTACGCACCGACCTCAACGGACCCTTACGGGAATATCTATCAGAAGTCAGTCGCGACCTGAGACAGATCCGCATCGAACAAATTATCCAACAAGCCCAAGCCCTCAGCAATCAATTAATCGGCGGTTTTGGGGTCGTCGTCGGAACCACAGTAGAAGGATTAGTCAGCATCTTATTAATCCTCGTCCTCACCCTCATGCTTCTAGCCGACCCCCAAGCCTACCGTCGCAGTAGCTTACAACTAATTCCCGCCTTTTACCGAAGGCGAATGAACGACATTCTCGATACTTGCGAAATAGCCCTAGGTCGTTGGCTAATCGGTGCCTTACTCAACATGATTGGTGTCACCCTACTAACAGTAGTCGGCTTGTGGATACTGAGAGTCCCCTTAATTTTCGCCAATGCCATTCTCGCCGGACTCCTCAACCTAATTCCCAATATAGGTCCTGCTGTTAGCGTCATTCCCCCAATGGCGATCGCCCTTTTAGACTCCCCCTGGAAAGCCACATTAGTAGTGATGTTATATATCATCATCCAGCAAATCGAAACCGCCGTAATCATGCCCTCGTTAATGGCTTACCAAGTCTCCCTACTACCAGCCATCACCCTTCTCGCCCAAGGATTTTTCCTAACCTTCTTCGGATTTGGCGGACTCGTGTTAGCCTTTCCCCTCGCCGTAGTCGGTCAAGTTCTGATCAAAGAAATCCTGATCCGAGATATCCTAGATATTTGGGATGATCCCCCTCCCCTTAAACCCGTCACCGACCAACCCTCACTCCTAACCAGTGAAACCCTCCCAGAGCATAATCCCAGGAATAATCACCAGTGAAAACCATAGCCGAAATCAACCACAAAATCAATCAGCAGCAAGCCATTGTCTGCACCATCGAAGAACTCAAAGCCAGAGTCAAAGAAACCAGCATCAGCCAAGTCGCCCAAGAAGTCGATGTCATCACCACCGGAACCTTTGAACCCATGGAATCTTCCGGTGCAATTATCAACCTCGGACATACAGACCCCCCCATCAATATTCGCACCTGCTGGCTTAACGGTGTACCCGCCTACAGTGGTTTTGGCGCAGTAGATATATATATTGGCGCTACCCAAATGGTCAAAGAAGGAGACGAACCCAGCGATCGCGGTGGCGGTCATGTTATCGAAGATTTAATCGCTGGAAAAACCGTCCATCTTCAAGCTGTTGGTACTCCCTCCGACTGCTACCCCCGAAGTTCCCTAGAAACCTCCATTAGCAAAGAGACAATTAACCAGTTTTATCTATTTAATCCCCGCAATTTATACCAAAATTTTATCATTGGCGTTAATGGTGGCGATCGCCCTTTATTTACTTACCTCGGACCCCTACAACCATTTTTAGGTAATGCCGTTTACTCCAACTCTGGCGCGATATCTCCCCTATTCAATGACCCCGACCTACAATTAATCGGCATAGGAACTCGCATTTTCCTAGGGGGAGGAATTGGATATATTACATGGGAAGGAACCCAACATTTCCCCATCCAAAAAAGATTGCCTAACCGCACCCCCATAGGACCTGCCGCCACCCTCGCCGTTATCGGGGATGCCAAACAAATGAACCCCTATTGGGTGCGAGGCTGCTATTTTAAACAACACGGACCCTCTCTCATGTTAGGCATTGGCATTCCCTTACCTGTGCTTAACGAAGAAGTGGTTTCCCGCGCCACTATTGCTGATGAGGATATTGTCGCCCCAGTGGTCGATTTTGCTATCCCCCGCCGGGTTCGCCCTACTTTCGGTTTGGTAACATACGCTCAACTCAAAAGCGGTCGTATCCAAATTGAGGGTAAAACCGTCCGCACCGCCCCCCTCGCCAGTATTTCCCGCTCTCGACAGGTGGCGGAGGAACTCAAGGAATGGATAGAGTCTGGCAATTTTACCCTCACTGAACCTGTCGCTCCTATCCCTATGGACAGGTCTTTTATCCCCCAAGATATTTGGGGTTCTCAAATACGTTTAGATTGATTTTATCCCCTACTCCGACTATAGCCATGACTTATCGATTTAGGCAGACAATTTTAAACATTGAATCAGTCACCACAAATTTCCGGGGAAATAGTCATCATTTGCGTCACGAGAGAATCGGCACTTGACACCGTTTTGGGGTTCTGATAACATAACGTTATATGTGAAAATACCTTTGTTGTATCTATAGGGACTCTGTAGCCGATTTCCGGTAGAAAGCGATCGCCTCAAACCTGCATTTTCTCGCCTCACCTACCCCACCCATCACCCTCACTCGTATTCGTGAATTTGCTGGCGATGCACGAGTTTTTTTTGGGCGTTTTCAGGGGGGATTGACAAAATTACTAAAATGTGCATCCTCAACCGTTGCCATAGCTGTGACTTATCGATTTCGGSAGACAATTTTAAACATTGAATCAGTCACCACAAATTTCCGGGGAAATAGTCATCATTTKCGTCACKAGARAATCGKCACTTGACACCTTTTTGGGGTTCTGATAACATAACGTTATATGTGAAAATACCTTTGTTGTATCTATAGGGACTCTGTAGCCGATTTCCGGTAGAAAGCGATCGCCTCAAACCTGCATTTTCTCGCCTTACCAACCCCACCCATAACCCTCACTCTGATTCGTGAATTTGCTGTCGATCCACGAGTTTTTTTTGGGCGTTTTGAGGGGGGATTGACAAAATTACTAAAATGTGCATTGGGACCAATTAAGGAATTGCCCCTAAGTGTGTTA
>NZ_PKGG01000199.1:0-10069 GCF_046480465.1 Arthrospira sp. PCC 8006 | reverse complement strand
TTGATGCGGGCTTTAATGAGTTTTACACCTCCAAAATCAATCAAAATTGGCAACCAATCAGAGTCTCTGCAGATGATATTATCGGGGGAAATATCACGGTGAATAACTCCCAAGGAGTGGATATAATCCAACACTGGGATCAATTTTAACAGAATTTCGGTGATTTCAGCTTGACTAAAATATTTACCTTTTTGCAGTCGCTGTTTTAGTAATTCTCGGTAAGTGAAACCCTCCACATAATCCTGGACTACAAAGATATAAACTTGACCGCCTATGGTTTCCTCAAATAGTTCTTGAAATCGGGGAATTTGCGAATGTTTAAGTTGGTAGAGAGTTTGCGCCTCCCGTTGAAATAACTCGCGGGATTTTTTTAACTCATAATTACCTTTGACTTGGGGTGCGAATTCTTTTAACACGCACAACTCATCAAAGCGGTGTTGGTCTTTAGCTAAATAGGTGCGTCCAAAGCCACCATGACCTAATTCACGAATGATCAGATAGTGGTGGCGGAGAATTTGACCTGACAGCAGCGCAGTATTAATCATGTTGGGAAGTTCAAGGGATTAACTCAGCATTCAATTTGACGGTCAGCCTTGACTAATGTTACCAGAAAATTGGGAAATGTTAACAATCATCAGCACCTATTTGACCAGAGCAGCAACTTATGGGTAAAATTATCATATTGTAAACGAGTGTAATTAATTATGCGATCGCTTATTGTTAATCCCCATAATTTAAACGATCTACCATCACACTTAACTACTATTACCCCAACTCGACCAGTAGCCCGTTGTTTAAAAGTACCTTATAAATCTTTGGACAAGCTGGCTATGAAAACTATCAATAATCATCAAATTACGATAGCGCCAGTGTTAACTATGGATCGAACTTGGCGGCGCATTGTGGCTGAGAATATCAACAGTAATGACCCTGATGGTATCGCGAAAATGTTAATACCCTCCCGCCAAAAACTCTTAAAATCTGGAGTGGACTTAAACTTATTAATTAATCATAATTCTCGGAGAATTAGGGATTTAGCCCAAGTGACTAATCTCTATAAACAAGAATTATTCAAGCAAGGCTATATTGACCAAGATGAATTATTTTGGCAAGCCATTAATTTTCAACCCAAACCACAACCTTTATTGATTTATGGTTATTTTCAACCTCAACCTGATCAGGTCGAATTTATTAACCTAGTAGCAGGGGAAGATAGCATCTGGGTTTTGCCGACCGGAAAAGCGGAATTTTTTGCCAAAAATCGAGAGGCGATCGCCTATTTAGAAAGTGAAGGATGGCAGGTAAATTATCAGGAAAATAATGATAATTTTAGCTTAGGAGAACAACTACAAAACTGCTTTGTAGACAAAGGGGAAATCACGAATAATGTGCAATGCCATATTTATTCAAATTTAGAAGCAGAAGTTAGGGGGGTTCTTTCCCAAGTTAAGCAGTTAATGATAGAGGGAATATCAGCCCGTGAAATTGTCCTAGTGACTCAGGATGAAAAAACCTATGCACCCTTATTATTAGATATGGCTTGGGAATATCAGTTACCACTGCGATTATTTTATAAAATTCCCTTGCGGAATATTCGCCTTGGGTCTTGGATCGCATTATTAATAGAAGTCATCGAAAACAATTTTCCCTTTGAGTCTACCGCTAAACTTTTGTATCATCCTTTAGCCCAATATTTAACATATCAACAATGGTTAGAAGCGCGACAAAAGCGACCACATAACCTAGCGGAATGGCAAGAATTAGGGTTAAATTTATCATTGTTAAAATTCCCAGAAAGCGATACCCGCCAAAATTGGGTAGACCACATTAAACAAGTTTTTAAATTCTTTGATATCCGCAAAAATAGCAGTCAATGGTCTAGGGAGATAGTCGCTTTTAATGAATTAGAAGCAGCTTGGGTAGAATTATCAAAACCTGATGGCGATCGTCTTAATCGACAAGAATTTTGTCAAGATATTTTAGAGATAATCAGCAAGCTAAAAGTCCCCATGCAACCAGGAAAAGGAGGCATAGAAGTTCACACTCCTTTATCCCTACAGGGTGCGAGTTATCCCCATGTTTTTTTAATCGGTTTTCAGGAAGGTATCCTACCCTCAGCCATTGAAAATGATCCGGTTTTAGACTTTTACGAATCGCGGCGACTATCTCAATTAGGCATTACCCTAGAAACAGCCATAGACATCGCTCAACGGAATGAATTATGTTTTTATGAACTATTAAGAATACCCACGATATCCTTGACTTTTTCCTGTGCGGAACAGCATCATAAAAAGCTGCTGCTACCTAGCCCGTATGCTACCCGTTTAGGGCTAGAAATAACTCCGCCACCGTTGTTAAATTTAGCCAGTATTGAGGAAGCTAGACGCTATTATTTACAACAGCCAGAAAAGTTATCCAATGATGTTCTAGTTAATGATATTATTAAAAATTGGCAAGTTGAACAGCGCCGAGAAAGTGGGGAATCTCCTGATGAATATGATGGGGTTATTGGTGTGGGAGTTGATTATCAAAATCGGATTTTTAGTGCCTCGCAATTACTTGCATTAGGTCAATGTCCATTTAAGTGGTTTGCCACCTATTTACTAGGCTTAAAAGAACCTTCAGAAGCGGAAGCGGAAATAACTGGAAGTCTCGGAGGTCGGTTATATCATCGCTGCTTAGAACTTTTGTTAACAGATATCAAAAATCAAACGGATTTACGGCGGTTGGAGAGACAAGATATTAACGAAGCATTATCTCAAGCGGAAGCGGCGTTAAAAGCTGAAGAAAATGTGAATTTTGACAATTTTATGGGTTGGGAAGCCCGCCGTTTAGAAGGTTTAAATATGTTAGAATTGAATTTACAAGCCGAAGATTTTTTGCGATCCAATGCCGAAATTATTAGTTGTGAAAATTCCTTTAATGCTGAATGGTATGGGTTAAAGGTAACTGCTAGGGTCGATCGCATTGACCGCACCCCCACGGGTCTATTAGTGTTAGACTATAAAACTACGGGTAGTTTACCATTGGGAATTAAAGATGATTCAGGACAAGCGAAAATCAATATTCAAATGCCATTATATCAACAGGCGATCGCCCAAAATTTTAAGGAAGTTCAACAGGTAGATGTCAAGTTGTATTCTCTGAAAAAACAGCGTTATTTGCCGGCTAAAGTAACCGACCCTGCAATTTTAGAAGCCTTTGCAGACGAGGTTAAACAGCGGCTACAACAGGGTAATTATCCAGTAGCGCCAGACCAGAAACAGCAAGTCTGCCAATACTGTCAATTTGACTCGGTTTGTCGTAAGGGAAACCGTTTAAGCCGCCAAAAACCATCCAAATAATAGCAGATTGTCGGTCAAAATTTAAGGATTAATTAATCATGAGTTTAACAAATGCACAACAAGCGGCTGCTACCAGTCCTCAAAGTATTATTGTCACAGCCGGGGCGGGGACTGGCAAAACTTATATGTTAGTAGAAAGGTATTTATATTATTTGCGAGAAAAGGGACTTTCTCCCTTGGAAATAGTGGCGGTTACATTTACGGAAAAAGCAGCCCAGGAATTGCGATCGCGTATTCGTTCACAGGTAAGGCAACAACTTCCTAACCGTCCCGATATACTAGCAGAATTAGAAGCCGCCCCTATTAGTACAATTCACGCTTTAGCTAGTCGTATTTGTCGCGAACATCCCCAGGCGGCTAAAGTTCCTGCTGACTTCCAAGTTTTAGAAGATTTAGAAGGCAAAATCTGGCTTTATGAAGGGTTAGAAACTGCTTTATCTAAATTACCAATTCAGGTTTTTGAAACCATAGATTATTCTTTATTATCGCGAATTTTGGCAACCTTATTAGATGACCCCTTGATGGCAGAAAGGTCATTAAATCAACAAATAGACTGGTCAGAGTTAGCCCAAAAATTACGCGATCGCGCCTTAGAAGACCTCATAAATCATCCCCAATGGCGGGAATTAAAAGACATTTTAACGTCAAATATTGGCAAGCCAGAAGACAAACTAGAAGTTATCCGACAAGCCACAGTTAGCGCCATGTTATCCCTAGAAAACGGTGATAATGTCTCCGAAAATCTGCAAGTTTTCAATAAAATTAATATCAGATATGGTAGTAAAAAAAACTGGGGGGAAAATCTACAAACTGTTAAAGATGCCTTAAAAGCCTTACGAGAGGAATTAGTTAAACCCTGTATAAAAGAGAATTTAATTAATGCAGAAGTTGGGGAAGCAGACCACAAACTAGCCGAAATGTTAGCCGCCTTAAAAGAAGCCTACCGAGAAGTTAAAGACTATTTGCAACAGTTGAAATGGCAAGCCCGAGTTTTGACATTTGCAGATTTAGAAATTGGCGCATTAACCGCTTTACAAAATAATCCCACCATTCAACTCTATTATCAACAACGCTGGCGCACTTTTTTAGTTGATGAATTTCAAGACACCAACCCCATTCAAGGCGAAATATTAGAACTTTTAACCCAGACAGCAGATTTAACTATAGTGGGTGATAAAAAACAGTCAATTTATGGGTTTAGGCGGGCAGATATTCAAGTTTTTAATAAATTTAGAAAACGCATTATTGACAACCAGGGAGATGAGATAATTCTTAATCAAAGTTTCCGGACTCATCAGCAATTAATTAATCAAATTAATCAGGTATTTTCTCCATTATTAGGAGATTTAAGACAAGACTTAGAAGCTGTCCGTATTGACTCCCCCTCTCCTAGGGAAACATTGCAGATATTTGTTATCCCCAAAACCGCCGAAACTGATGTTACCCAAAGGCGGATAGCGGAAGGAAAGTTGATTGCTAAAACCTTAAAAGAAATGTTAGATAATCAAACTCCAGTGTTTGATAAAGAAACTCAACAATTAAGACCCATTCAACCAGGCGATATTGCTATTTTAACGCGAACCTGGGGACCCTTAGATAGTTATGGAGAAGCCCTAGCCGCCGCCCAAATACCCTTAGCGCCTTCAGGAGGTGGAAACCTATTAGAAACCCAAGAAGCTAAAGATGCTTGGTCACTGCTAAAATTCTTAGCCGACCCTGGAGATGATATCGCATTAATAGCCCTACTAAGAAGTCCCTTTTTTGCGATTAGCGATCGCCTTTTATTCAAGGTTAGTAGTAACCTGAAATTATCCCACCAATCTACATCAGAAAATATGAGTTGGTGGAAATTTTTAAACAGTGGATCACCTGTAGAATTTACAAAGGCGATCGACCCTTTAAAAAGACTACTCAAAAAACGCCATATTGAGCCCCCATCTCGCTTGTTACAAATTGCAGATAGATTAACAGGATATACAGCCACAATCGCCAATTTACCAGCCTCTAATCGTCGCCTAGCGGACTTTAATGGATTTCGAGAATTAGTGCAAATTTTAGAACAAGGAACCGATGATTTATTTGGAGTAGTTCGCCGTCTCAAGCGCCTAAAAGATAAAGCCGTAACCGTAGAACGTCCCCCCATTAATACCAGCAATGCAGTATCATTAATGACCATTTTTGCCGCCAAAGGATTAGAATGGCCAATGGTAGTTGTAGCTGACCTAAGTCGCCCAACTCCCAACTCATCAGTACCCGTTTATTTTGACCCAGAATATGGTGTAGCGATCGCCTGTAAAGACGAAGACCAAGACCGAAAAGATCCAGTCATTTACAACTGGTTAAAATATCGCCATCAACAGCGAGAAGAAGCCGAAGCATTGCGAATCCTGTATGTAGCATTAACCCGCAGTCGGGATTATATCTTATTAACTGCCTCCCAGGAAAAAGGTAATTATTTAAATAAATTATACTTAGGGTTACAAGCTGCCAATATTCCCATAACCACCCTAGAAATTAATAGTGATGATATCATCCCGCCAGTCCCCCCAAGTCCCCTACCTCCAGCCATTAACCCTCCCCTGCTGACTGAGGCGATGACTTCTGGTTTATTTGAACTTCCCGTAACCTCTTTAAGTGAATATAAACGTTGTCCAACCCGGTTTAAATTTATCTATATTCTCGGACATCCAGGCTTCTCAGAAGAAGCCAATCAAGGCATGAGAATTGGGCAGTTAGTTCACAAGGCTTTAGAATATGATATCAGAGATATTGATAAACTCCAAAAATTCGCGGAATATGGAACTGATGAACAATTATTGAGTGAGGCTATTTGCCTCGCCATAGACTTTGATAATACTGAAGAATTTAAAATATTTAGAGACCACGAAATTAATCGAGAAATTGAGTTAAAATTAGATATATTAGGGGTTAGCTTTAATGGCATAGCAGATCTAATTGGGGATAATTGGGTGCTAGACTATAAAAGCGATCGCGTGATGCGCCCAGAACACCATAATCTACAACTATGGGCTTATGCTAAAGCCTTAAACTATTCCGAGGCACATATTGCCTATTTACGCCATAAACAACTTTACACTTTGCCACCAAAACTATTAGAAAAAACTGCCCACGAAGCGGAAAGCATAGTTCGAGATATAGTAGAGGGACACTATCCCCCCAAACCATCACTAGAAAACTGCCAAACCTGTCGCTATCGTGAAATTTGCGAACATAGATATGATGCTATATGAATGATGGTGCGTCAGAGTTTAAAGGCTTTCTATTTACCCCAAAATTATCTCAATCTGACGCTACTATCGCCTGGTGCGTCAGAGTTTAAAGGCTTTCTATTTACCCCAAAATTATCTCAATCTGACGCTACTATCGCCTGGTGCGTCAGAGTTTAAAGGCTTTCTATTTACCCCAAAATTATCTCAATCTGACGCTACTATCGCCTGGTGCGTCAGAGTTTAAAGGCTTTCTATTTACCCCAAAATCATCTCAATCTGACGCACCCTACTGGCTTAAAAAATGCCATGTTGTTTTTAACTACCTTGCACCAAATTATCACAATCTGTTTCCGTCGATTTACCTTCTATCAACTCTTCAAAAAGTTGATTCAGCGACTTTTCTTTGCTAACCTGATTTAACATGATCCGGTCATCAGCAAACCTAGTAATCACTTCTTTAGCTAAATAATATTCTTGAGAATTGGGTTGACAAAAACCAGCATCAAATTCCCTAAACCCCAACAAATAAGAGAGAGATAAAAACACATTTTGCTTATACTGATTATTCAAGGAAGTGGGGTTTTGTTGCCGTAAATACTCTAAAATTTGCCGAAAATGATTTCGATAATTTAAGATATTACCAGCATCTTGGAAATTAAAATACCATAGTAAAATTCGACCATAACCCCACATATATCCTTCATTAGTGAATCGTTCCGAATTATTGCATAAATTAAAATATTGTTGTTGTCTGGATTCATTTATAGCAGTTCTCGCCAAATAAAGGAAATATTCATAGTTAATTTTTGTATCGTCTAAAATTTGCGATTCTTGGGATTGATTAAAATAAAAATCTGACAAAATATAGGGAGAAAATTTATACAGCTTTCCCACCCATATCAAAGAACTTTTAACACAATTTGTTTTATCAATATTATTACTAGGGTAAATATTTATAATCTTAGTGATTTGATGCCATCGATCATCTTCGAGAATTTGTGTTAATTCTGTCAATTCTTCGGGATTAATATATTGAAGAACATCAAGATTATAAATGTTTTTCGGCAAAATAGTCGTCATTTGAGATAGGAAGTTGTTAAATTCTTGGTATTGTCGGCGTGTTACTGGGCTGTTATTCTGGAAAATCATGTCTAATTTAGCGATAACTTCTTGTAAATAGTTTTGTAAAGTTTGATAGCGATCGCTATTATATCTAAATAACTCTATTTGCTGTTGCGACTTTTCCGCACGGGTTTGACTCAACTTCAGATAGGGAATATAACCATAGTATTTGACCGTAACGATTCGATTAGTTAACTCCGCTTTGATGTTATACTTATTGTTAATATCTTCAACTTCCAGCAGGGGAGACGACCCCGGTTTGAGGGTAAATTTTATCCTCACCTCTACATCTTCCGTTACTTCATTTTCCACCACAGAAATGCTATAATCTTGGGGAGTGTCGTCTTTACAAAAATCTGCACCATTAACCCGAATTGGCAGAGTCGGATTTAAGTTATCTTGGGGGATTCTAAAAGTATCCTTATTATCAAGTTCCGGGATTTTGCCAATCAACTCACGAGATTCCCCTTCATAGGAAATAATATCGCCTTCTGTCAGTTGAATCCACCTCTCTTGACCCTCAATACCAATCTTAAACTCGATTTTATCCAGGTAAATTCCAAACAGATGGAATCTTGATCCATGATTCTGCTTGTATTGCCAAATGCGGTCAAATTCTCCAAGCTGACTAGAAATACAAATCACTCCGGGAAGGGAAGATCTGACTTGAGATTTGATTAATGAATGATACTGAGAGACTAAAACAAACTGATATTGGGGATAACTTTGGATTAGGTTTTTAATTTTATTTAAATTGACTCTGTTTAAAATAATTTCTCTAATTTTCTGGCGAGATACCGTCACCTTTTTATAAAAAATTCTACTTTTATGCCAGATTTCACTGACAAAGGTGATATTTTCTTGATTGATTATAGGTTGCTGAAAGAATGCAACTTTTTGCAAGTAATTAGCCAGATGTTCAAGGGTCTGTGATGTATTCGCTAATTTCGGAAAATAAGTTGCTAAAATTTCCGATGCCAAATCTTTACAAATTAACTGATAAGTGTCGAGGGTATTCAAATTAAATTGATGTTTAATCGGAGTTTGATGCTTCAAAATCGGGATATTATTTTGAATTTCAATCGTAATCATTTCCCGACCAACCCAGTTATCTAAATTCAAGAATAACAGAGGTCGAGTTATTTGGCTGTTTTGCAAAATAGAATAATTATTCCAGTAATGATAAGCACTACTATATAAATAGGCTTCTTGGGATGCCAAAAAATTACTCGTACTCAGAGTTAATAAGTCGATAGTATCGGGAATAATGAACAGTCGCGGAGTCTCCCCAGTGGATAACTGGGTTCCCATGTAAGTCGTTTCTGTGGGGTTAACCGCCAACTTTGACGGATAATGGCCGGTAAAAATGGGTTGATTCAAATATCGATAATCTCCGAAATCTTTAATCAAGTTTTTATAGCCTCTCGGTAAATCTCCAGGGGAGGGAGTTAAGCGGTCTATGGATTTGTTAAATTGGTTTGCATATTGACAGCAGTTAACGTAAGATTCCAAATTAAATAATCGCGTTGTCATGATAATTAATTTTCCTGATTGGTTAAAGAATTAAGGATTTCCTTAATCTCTTGTAAGTCCGTCGTTTTATACATTAAATCATGCAAATCGAAGCTGCGGCGATAAAAGTTAAAATTGATGCCGCCGACGTAGGCGAGTTTGCCTTGAAGCAGGGTTATTTTAGCATGGCAATAATTGATACTTTTGATTGTAAAATCAGCATCTTGGCTATTCATTTGGCTATCAATATAAACTTGCGTTTTTGATAACTTTAAAAGTTCTCTTAATTCTGGCGTAGGTCGAAAGCTGCGGCTGATAATAACGATATTTCCCCGAAACTCGCCGAGTTCGTTGAGTAAATCTTGATAGTATTGGCGGGGATTTAAAAGCTGAGAATTAGAAATAATTTGGGGTTGAGAGGGACGGGGAATGCAACGCAAGGTCAACACATTATCAGAACCGATGATATCATCTTGGGTGTGGTTATCCCAAAAGTGACCGAATGTTTGAATCAGTTGGGAATGTAAGGGAGTATTTCTCCAAATCATCCCTGATTCTAAGTTTCGGTTTAAACTTCCGGGGGTCAAATTGCAGGAACCCAGATAACCATATTGTTCAGAAATGCAGGTTTTTAAGTGAAATTTTCCGCTTCTAATTTTTAGCTTATTACTATTAATTTCCAACAATCTCCGCAGACACCTTACCTTGTTTTGGTCGGAGTTTTGGTAACTGATAGGTAATTGTTGTCTGGACTCCACTTGACTGTCAATTCTATCAATTACTTCGTCTCTTAAATCGGTGATAATCCACACCCCTTGAGAGAGTTGCTCGGACTTTTTACAAATCATTTCGACGACATCT
>NZ_PKGG01000500.1:0-749 GCF_046480465.1 Arthrospira sp. PCC 8006 | reverse complement strand
GGGGGGGAGGGTTTTTGTGGTAGACCCTTGAGGTCAACCTGAAACTATTACGATGGTGTAACTGTATTGGGAATAGGGKGRAWGGGTTTTTGTGGTAGACCCTTGAGGTCAACCTGAAACTATTGCGATGGKGTAACTGTATCGGGAATAGGGAGGRAGGGTTTTTGTGGTAGACCCTTGAGGTCAACCTGAAACTATTGCGATCGCCTAACTGTATCGGGAATAGGGGGAAGGGTTTTTGTGGTAGACCCTTGAGGTCAACCTGAAACTATTGCG
The DNA here is from genome assembly GCF_046480465.1 of Arthrospira sp. PCC 8006. Classification (NCBI taxonomy): domain Bacteria; kingdom Bacillati; phylum Cyanobacteriota; class Cyanophyceae; order Oscillatoriales; family Microcoleaceae; genus Arthrospira; species Arthrospira sp. PCC 8006. Next base: position 473 of record NZ_PKGG01000500.1, on the reverse strand, counting down.
ATGGTGTAACTGTATCGGGAATAGGGAGGAAGGGTTTTTGTGGTAGACCCTTGAGGTCAACCTGAAACTATTGCGATGGTGTAACTGTATCGGGAATAGGGAGGAAGGGTTTTTGTGGTAGACCCTTGAGGTCAACCTGAAACTATTACGATGGTGTAASTGTATCGGGAATAGGGGGAAGGGTTTTTGTGGTAGACCCTTGAGGTCAACCTGAAACTATTACGATGGTGTAAGTGTATCGGGAATAGTTTCTGATACCTGGCTGGAGAATATAACTATGTCAACCCCTCCCATGGCTACGCGCGATCGCCATTACAGTTGAGCAACTGCTTGATATATACCCTGTAGATAATCTGCAATATCCTCTATTTCTAAAGCCAAAATACTATAGTCTAGTAAAACTTGACGGGTGAGGGTTTCATCTTCCTGGTTAGCAAATTCAACTAAGCGTTTTTGTTGTAGACCCTTGAGGT
>NZ_PKGG01000573.1:0-419 GCF_046480465.1 Arthrospira sp. PCC 8006 | reverse complement strand
ACACCCCAACCCCGCCACTCGATTAGGAAAGTTTGGCTATGCGCCAGATGAACAAATGCAGATGGGTATTGTTTATCCCCATAGCGATTTATATGCTTTAGCTGCGACTTTGTTAGTGTTGCTAACTGGTAAAGAACCTCAAGAACTTATTGATAGTTATAATTCTACTTGGAAATGGCAACCATATCTAACTTTAAATCCTCAGTTAGATCGGATTTTTAATAAAATGTTAGCACGTCAACCTAGCGATCGCTATATTTCCGCGCGTCAAATTTTACAGGATCTTAACCAGATCTCAATATCTCCTCAACCTATTCCCACTCAACCCCCACCAGAGTCAGTGACCCCTGACATATTAGCGCCCCCAAAAAACCAGCCCCCTGTCCCTAATTTCAGTCCTCCTACTGTTCAACAAATCA
>NZ_PKGG01000279.1:0-5648 GCF_046480465.1 Arthrospira sp. PCC 8006 | reverse complement strand
TCATACCCCAGCCATTTTGATATTACCCAAAAATTCTGTACTGACGCACCTAATTCTAATTCCCCGTAGGGTGCGTCAGACCCCAGCCATTTTGATATTACCCAAAAATTCTGTACTGACGCACCTAATTCTAATTCCCCGCAGGGTGCGTCAGACCCCAGCCATTTTGATATTACCCAAAAATTCTGTACTGACGCACCGGACTAAGGGTTCCTCACTTCTCAAAGCCCCTCTCCCTTTCTGGGAGAGGGGTTTGGGGTGAGGGCTGTACCTTATAGAGATGAGAAGCGCTATATCCTCCTGGGGAGGGAAAATTGACGGCCGTGGGGCGGGTTTATTTATATCCTCCTGGGGAGGGAGAATTGACCGTTGAACCCGCCCCTACCTAGTTAATGGCAATAGTAGCCATTTTTATGGCCGTGGGGCGGGTTTATTTATATCCTCCTGGGGAGGGAGAATTGACCGTTGAACCCGCCCCTACCTAGTTAATGGCAATAGTAGCCATTTTTATGGCCGTGGGGCGGGTTTATTTATATCCTCCTGGGGAGGGAAAATTGACGGCCGTGGGGCGGGTTTATTTATATCCTCCTGGGGAGGGAAAATTGACCGTTGAACCCGCCCCTACCTAGTTAATGGCAATAGTAGCCATTTTGATCCGGTCTTTGCTGTTGCTGACCAATGCGAGTCGCACCTATCAGCGTCGAAATGATGATACATCACTTTTGACCCGGAACTTCAGGATGATGGAGAGCAATGCGTCCCTTCGCCGCCAGAGAAGTTTGGGCGCAGAAATTAGACGGGTTATAGACCGGACAGCCTTGGTGGTTGAATAAAACTCGGTACACCGTCCCCGCGTTTCGGACTTGGTTGGTGTCAGGGTCTACTTTTCGCAGCGTCGTCTCATATTTACCCCTGCTGTTTTTTTCCCGGTTGTGAATTTCTATCCCCGGTTCTAGGTTAGTCCATGAACCTTCTGGGAGTTGACCAGGGGGAGTCTTCGCGGGATGGACTGCTACCTGTACCTGTCCCCCATATTCCCTAATGCTCGCCTGCCATGATGTACTAGACAGTATAGCCTCACTTTTGGTTGAGTGGATAGCCCAGTTGAGTCGCCGGATAGAAGTTTGCAGTTTCTGGTTATTCACGAAACCTAACCACGTCGGAACCGCTATCCCACCTATTATCGATATAATCACCATCACCACCAATACTTCTAGTAAAGAAAACCCAGATTCTGTATGGGGTTTTGGCGATTTTGCACCCTGAAAGTCACTGCTAACAGGTTGTTCAGGCACTAAATTAACAGCCTGTTTCTGAACCAGAAGCAAGTGCTTAATTAATTTATTTTCCATTATTTAACCTGGGTCAAAAGGATACATTTTGTGTATTTAATACACAAATAACCTCACTCGCAACAGGCCTATTTACGGGTGATATCTTTTGTGGTGTATTCTAAACTATCTTGGCGGGAATCGGGGGTAAAGTTTTGTTAAAATATTCAGCCGATAATTAACTTTTTGTGTTACAATAGGTTAGTTACAATTACTCATCAGGGCAATCCTCTCCTTCCAGTTTCTGGGTAGAGACTAGCCGAGTTATGACAGACACGCAATGTGTCACGGTATTATCAGCCGAAGATACAACTACCCAAAAAAACTGGTCGTCCGGGTCGTCCGGTCCTTTTTCTCGTAGTTCATTCTGTACAACTCCTCGATGGTCAAATTCTAGGTGTTTTCGGCTATCTTTTTTTGGTGGAATAACTTGCAGTGTGATTTGTCCCTCGTTAATCTCGCCATTGACATCGAGAGTTTGCCAACCTGCGTTATCGTCGTCCGGTCGTCCACCAGAGGTTAAATAAATTCGATATGCGGGTATACCTTGATGCTCACCAAATTCGAGGGATCTACCTAAACTGGTTAATTGGGCTTGGCTTTGAGCCTCTTGTATGGCGTTATAAACCCGGTCATTAACCGTGCGAACTTTTTGTCTGTTGGCAAACATCAGCCATGTCGGAGCTGCGATCGCACTGAGAATGCCAACCATTAATGCTACCACCAACATCTCAATTATCGTGAAGCCTGACTGGTTGTTTTTGCGCCTATAATCGACCGCTTTTCGGTTAATTAAAATACTCATTTTATGGGTTCCTTTTATTATAAATTGAGGGACTTTATGGGTTAATTGAAAGTGCCGAAGCCTTTAACCAAAAAGCTGGTCTCAGGAAAAAGCGATCGCCGATTCGGGTCGAATGTTGTAGCATTCGGATCAATGCGAAATGCCGCATTCATTCTCAGGTTAACCAAAGCTGCTGTCCTACGGGAGTCCACACATACAAAAAAGCCACTACCCTTATCTCCAGATCGTAAAAAATCATCAGCTTCAGTTGGATCATCTGTTGCAGTTAAGCCAAGAGCTTTTTTACAGTGATCATCTTCTAGGCCTGCGACCTCGTTTGGATATATGTAATCAATCAGAACTTCTCGTGATGCTGTAATTTCATGGTCGGGATGTCGTTTCCATTGATTCATTCTGATACGCCCAGGAGGTCGAGCAAAACCTGGGTCTGGTTGATGTCCAGCAATATAACATGGTGGTGGTGGTTCCTTCTGCTCGGGGCAGGTGTTATTGTGTATATCTATTACACCATCGTTGATTTGTAAGCGAGAAATACGCCCCTGATCAGACCAAGTATCAGAAGCATCTGTTTGTAAATAGTAAGCAACTAAAGATAAAACTTGGGCATCATCGCAACGCCTCGTTTTGCAATAATCATCAGCAACTGGCCTATCGATACCATTGGGGGGAATAACATTGGGGATCAACTCCTGTTTCCAGAACACCAATACCACATTCTCAGAATCAGGAAGTTGGTCTCTAATCGCATTAACCCCTGCACCGTCGTAGATATAGATAGCTTGGGAGAGGTCGCGACGAATGAAATCTGCGGCCGCCTGTAACTCCTGTTCGGATCTGGCTTTGATTTCTTCCTGAGTATCGGTTCGTAAAACATCCACCACAAAAAACAGAATCGGCGTGATAATCATACTAGCCACAACAGCCGAAATCAATAACTCAACCATTGTGAAGCCTAAGTCATTTCCCTGGGTGGTTTTTGACTTACCTTTCAATGCACCAATTAACCAAAACCGAACTAGGGACAGCATAACTACCTCTCTACCGGGATAATGTGACTTTTGCACTCCATGGGAACCATCACCAAACCTATTAATCCTCTGCATCGTCAGAACTGCATCCTGCCAAACGATCACGTAAACTCGTAAAGACATTATTGCTACTGGGGCTAATCTCGGTTCGCACCTGCACTAGGGAGTCTCTTGGGCTGCCTAAACCCACTCTGGAACTAGCCACATTACTAGACCCGTCATCATTAGCCCCCTCCAGTGGTCCCGATTGAGCAAATGCGTCAGCACGATACACCCTGACAATCAACTGATAACCTTCCTCTAGGTTGTTGCTACACTCATTTATGCCAATTCCCTGAACCATCATATCCGTGGGGCTATTGGTTTCACATCTCCCAGTTCCGTCATTATCCACACAGAACAAGTTGGCTGGGGTGGTACAGGCTTGACCAGCCCCACAGTTCAAGCTACCAGTTGCGGTTGGTCCGGCGTTGGGGTCACTGGGATTTAACCGCACCAAGTTGGTATTGGTTGGGTCAGCACGGACAGCACTGATATAACTGTTAGCGGCTCTGCTGGCTAGTTCTATGCGTCTAGCCTGTACCCGGGTGGCGAAGGCAAAACCCAACACCGGAGAAATCCCCACCATCAGGATACTGACCACCACCATAGCCATGATGGACTCGAGCAGGGTGTAGCCAGATTCACTGGACTGGGAGAACTTTGGGGATAGTTTGGGGTTGAACATGGTTTGGCTTAGAATGCAACATGATTAAATAGGATGGTCAGTTATGGGTTACTAGGTTCGACTATGAACGACGGAGAAAGCTACCAGGGCTTAAAGGACATTCGTCAGGGCGCAACTCATCACCGAGAAAATGGTTGCCATCATCCTTTGTGCCACACATGAGCGTATGAACCCAGGGGTCATCCCGACTCACTTCTCGGAAGTATTCATCTGGGGGTTGGGTGGCGGGAGTGGTCAGCCGGGTGGCAAACAGGTCCAAGTCTTCTGAGTTCATCAGAGCCACATCATAACCGTAGTTCCTGACAGGGGGTCGGTAGAATGGCACTTGACCGTTATCAATCAAACTTCTGTAGGGACGATCGCCCGTTGTTAAGGGTGGTCCGAACTTGGTTAAGTCGGAATCATCCTGATTCAAAACTGGCATCATTGGTCCGCTGGCGTATGCACTGCGTTTGAACTGGAAAAATCCACCCTTGATGGTGGCATCTACGCCATTCCATCTTTCCAAGAAACGACTAAAGTTGTGGAAACCACCGTTTAGCTCAGTGTTTTTACCTACTGTTAGTCGGATGGGAGAATCACCACTGGCAACAATTAGGTTAAAAGTAGTTGCTACAGCCTGCTGTAACAAGTTCTGTAGGCTATGTGGGATTGTATTAAGTTGCACCACAGGTTCCCACAGAGGCTGTGCATACAACAAATACTTATAATTATCATCATCATCAGGATGTCTAGGACGGGGTTCCCAATGAACCTTCGGCACATCACCGTCCATTTGAAAGAGCAGTGCATCGGCTCTTTTTGTGGTCACCTTGGAAAAAGTTTCCCAAGTTCCATTTGTACACTCTGTGTCATATTCATCTTCTTCGTTCAAGGATATTTTGTCGTCATTATCCACACAAATTTCAGCATCCTGTAAGGGTGAATAGTTGTATTCGCCATTAACAACACCCAAGGGGATAGTATGACCTTTTCTATCTAGCACAAGTTTGTGTGTCTTATCACGAAGAAAAGCAATACGACGGGGATAGATGCGATCGCTTGCTGGGAATATTATTTGTACAGTTGATCCTACAGTGTGTTGATTGTCTGCAGTACTGGTTATAAAGGGATCGCCAATTTTATTCATCAATTCATCTTCCTCACTACTACTAGCTCCTGGGGGACTGACTACCCAATCCCCTGGCTTACACATGGAAACTAGAGGTTTACGGCACATCTCCATCACATATTCAATGCCATTGCCTCTGGTCTGAATGGGAGTCACATAGTTATTAACATAGGAACTTCTGGTTATTGCACCACCAATCCATAACCTAATTGAATTATTACGCCAAACATTTTGACTAGTCATGAAGTTGTTGTCATAGAAGCCGTTAATCCTACGCACAGCTTCCAGGGTTAGGTCTTCTTCCGAGGCCTTGTCATCAACTGTGATATCTTCCCCATCTTCATCCTGTCTGAAGACTACTTGGGAGCCGTTACCATTCAGGTCGAAGCCGAAGTACCGCTCATTAAATATTTTCTCAGAACTGATGCCACCCCCATCAACATCATAGCCTTCTTCCAGTTTAACCGGGTACTCCAACAGCTCATTCTCATCCTTTCCTTGCTTTAGTCGCCTGTAGTCTTGGCTAAGAACCATGTTGTTGCGGAGGTTATAGTCACCTTCCCAGCGATATCCCTCCCTAAAGTCACTAGACAGTAGAGTAACCGCATCAGACACAATCGCAGCACGTCGCCAGGTATCTCCAGCA
>NZ_PKGG01000093.1:0-18204 GCF_046480465.1 Arthrospira sp. PCC 8006 | reverse complement strand
TCTTTTAATAATAAACTTTTTGGCGAGTGTAAAACTGGATTTTGGTTGCAGATGATCGGGAAAATGACTGATTTGAATTTGTCGATCGCATCTATATTGTTCGACCAAATTGKCGATATCTTCCGGTGGTTGTTCTTCCCGTTTTTGCAGAAATTGAATGGCTTGCTGTAGAGAGGGGGAAAGTTCCGCCAATTCAACCATCAGCAATAATTGAGGCGAAAAAGTGACCCTCGCTGTGTCGGATATGGAGGTCAAAAAATAATCGATTTTGGCGGAATCTTCTAAGTTTTTCCAAGTCCTGACCGCCTCTTTCCAGATATTCTCAGACAGTTKGGGAGATAAATTTGGATGGCGATCGCTATTTAAAATTAAAGTATAAATTCCCTCCTGTTGGGACTCTTGATAGGGAAAAATGGGAATTTGGCGATCGTCCGGTTGCAGCGAAAATTGTGCTTCTTCCCCGTAACTGACAAATCTATACTCGTAAAATTGGGGAGGGGGAAGATTCCGGGAAACTTGGGGATTTAAAATTTGCAACCCCGAAAATTGATATAATTCATTTTCATCTGTCACTTGATGGAACTGTTTTAATAATTCAATTAATACCGAATTAGGCAGAAAATCCAAACCAAAAGATTCTCGCAAAAGCCTAGGAGTCCGCCTCTGGATTTGAGTAGCAACAGCTTCAACCTCCCGCAACAATTCAGCCAGAGAGATGCTAGTCCCCAACCGTGTGGGAGATTCCCGATAAAATATTCCTTTAAATTTACATTCAACTTTCATGATAAAATTACCGTCCTTTCTGTGCTTTCTAATCGAGCAACTTCTAATTTTTGCAACGGCGAATTAGGTCGCCATTGGTCAAAGTCTCCCACCATAATTAAATAATCTTTAGCGCGAGTTAAGACAATTTTTGTTTGTTCCCACGTCAAATTTTTAGGGTCTCCGCTACAGCAAAAAACCACAATTTTTTTCTCTTTACCTCTCCAATTATCAATCGTGTCGATAAAATATTGCGGATATTCCTGCATTAACCCTTCTCGTTCTCTTTCCGACGTGGCAATGATGCCGATATCTTCTCGATTTTTAGGTAAATTTTTTAACCAGTTTGAGATGTTGTGAATTTCCGTTGTTTGCCGAACATCTTGCCAAACCAAGCGATGATTTAAGGACGGTAAATTATAGTATATAGGTTCCGTGTGAGTTTGAATCCAGTCCTTAGAAATTAGCGAATAAACAGGAACCGCAATTTCTGGATGCAAGCGAAACTGTTGAGTTAGTTTATAGGAATAAGCTGGGAGTAAATAGTGAGAGAGAAACGAAAACCCATCAACGCGGGTTAAGGTTTTGGCATGGCGTTGACCTATATAAACATCGCGAACATCGCCGAATAAGACTAATTTCTGAGTTAAACCTGCTAATAAAATCAATTCATCCCAGCTTAAATATTGGGATTCTTCCACAATTACCAAGTCAAATTTGGTTTGCCATAGGGATTGATTTGCCACATTAAAAAACTCTCTAGCCGTTGCCAAGATGGGAATTTGGGGAGTATTTGCTAACTGTTGCGCTAATTTTCCGATTTCCGTTTCTGGGAGACTTCCGAACAGTTGACTGAGGCTCAGTTGTTGTTTGAGTAAGGGAGTCAGCCGTTGTAGTTGAATGGCGAGGATATCCCGCCTAGCTGGGGTTAAATGGGGAAATTCCCCTTGGAGAAGCTGGGAAATTTCCGCGTGAGATTTATTTTCGATTCGCGGTAACCAGGTTTCCAGTTTTGCCGGAGTTCGCAGTTTTGCCAATTCCACATCTGGCAGATAGTAAGCCGGTAAATAGTCCATTTTTGGCTGATATAAGTGATGATTTCGCAGTTGTTCAGCGATTGAGTTTTGATGACTTCCAGATTGATTCAGCCGCAATGGATAGCCGGGTAATTGTTCATAACCATCGAGAACAGTGGGATAATAACTGAGGATTAAAATACGCTTTTCGTGGTTAATGGCAGCAGCAGCTAAACTAGCCGCAATGCGGGTTTTTCCAGTAGCGGGAGAGCCAGAAATTAAGGCGATCGCACTATTTGAAAGACCCATTTCTAAGGCAATTTCCTGATGACCACTCAGCGAATATACCGGAGTAATACTGGGAAAATTTAGACCCGATTCTGGTCGCAAATAGACCCCACCACCACAAACTGTTTCTACAATTAACTTTAGGGGTAATGTTAGTTGTTGATGCAGCAGCGATAACCGTTGCTGTATCGCCTGTATCATTGACCGCGATACCTGTTTAGAATTTAGTAATCTGTCTAAATGCGACCAAAACTGTTGTTCATTCATTATCCGTTAATTGATTAATTAAACCTTTAATAAAGCCAGACATCATATTAACCGTCTGCGTCAAACCGTCCTCCGCGAGAAAATTAGGAGTTGGCATCAGCCAAACTTTTCTGGGGTTCTCAAAATTCCATGAATTGGGTATCTCCGACAAAAATTCATGGGGAGAAACCTGCAAGTAAAAAATCAGTCCGGTTTTAATCTCTGGTTCCTGTTGTTGTTGTTTTGTCAGATAGTTAATACCTTCCAACTCATTACTGGGACGATACCAAAACACCCAAATGGGGATTTTAATTGTCCGAGTAGTCAAACTGGCTGAGGTCAAATCATGAATTTCTAGGTTTAACAGCCAATCTCCCCACCTAATATCATCCGGTTTTTCCAGCCTAAAATTATAAACTTTGTCTTTTAAGAAAACTTGAATTTTTAGATTGCCTTCATTTTGGTGGCTGAAATAACGTCCTTTTTCGGGAACCGTTTGCCGCCATAACTCAGCCGTAGGGTCTACATAAAAATTTGCTAATTTGGTCAATGCCATCAACAAACAGATACCGATAACGTCAGCGAATAACTGATTCCGAAAACCCCAGATTTTTTGCTTTTCCTTTCTTTTCGCTAGATAATCCAAATAGGCGCGATAGAAGCTATTATAAATCGGATGTTGAAGCAAAACGTAATTAGGTTTTAGCAGTTGAAAATGTCTCAAGTTTCTGAGAATTTGCCGGACGTGAGTTTGACTTCTAAAGACTTTAATTGATTTGCTAAAACTGTGGTTATCTGTGGCGTATTCCGAACCCAGGCGAATTGACTCGAAATATAAGATTTTGCCCACAAAATAAATCAGCAATCTGTTCTCAGGTGTGTTATAATCCTGATAGCGTCTAATCGCCATTAACTGTTGACGGGAACCTCCTTTTTCCGCCGCGTTTTTGCCAGGACGGCGGGTATAGTCTCGCAAACAATAAGCGTCCATTTCTTGAATGCGTCCGATGGGGGTTAATTCCGCTCTCCGTCGCAGTTGTTGCCGCATTTTGGGAGTAATGACTTGTAGCTTTTGGTTTAATTCATAGCGATTTTGCAACGTGATAATTAAAGGTTTTTGTGCATCTTGAATTTTAGCATCTTGGTAGGGTAAATCTAGGAGGCGAACTCTGGCTTGGTTTCCCAATTTTTCCGCCACCAAGTTTTCCCACAAACCCGTCAAAACTGGTAAGCATCTGGAGACCGTATCATCAAAACGATCGCCTAATTTTTCCTCCCAGATTTTCCCTTGATTTTCGTCCTCACAATTATCGCGATCGCACACCTCATCAGCCACCTTAATTATTACCGAAGTCGGCTCCAAAGTCAACTCGTATAGCAATCTATTATCGTGATGTTCCAGGTCAGATATTTCCCAATAAGGAAAAGCAATTTCATACAATCCCCCACCGAGAGCGATCGCTTCCTTACCGGTCAAATTTTCGGCTTTATCTACCCTAATAATAGGGCGATCGCACACCCGTAAAACCTGATCATTAGGCACAGGATTAGCGCCATTCAGATATGCGAATAAACTCGGATAAATTTGCATTGTTCTCTACTCCTCCGGATAAATCAAACCTTTCCACTCAAATTGACCCGTCGAACTATTCCTAGACCTTTCAAAAGCCCTAGTCAAAGGTTCATCCCCCAATTGCTCAATCAATTGTTTCATCTCCTCCAATTCTTCGTGATAATCATCAATCATCAACCCCCGCAATTTCGGCAATAACTTCTGTCCAAATTGGTCAGCCAAAGCATAGCGAAACTCAGCCGAGTTAACCTCTGAAACTCCCGGATAATTAACCACATATTGAGTGATAGCTTGATAAACGCGATGAGCAAAAGGATGTCCGATTTTCTCCATCACATTATTGGCTCTATCCAAATATTCTTTAACTTTGCGAACCACAGGAGAATTAACTTGTGGTCTTCTCCTCCAAGCCTTAAACTTTTCATAATCCAAATAGCCTGAAGATTTATTAACTTGATTACTGTTGTTACTGTCTTCCCGCAGCCTCAAATTTTCTGGCTTACTAAAAGTTAAAACATTCGCTCTATCTAGCACCTTATCCGATAAAGTTTGGGTAGTTTCATCCTCATTCATTGTCCCCACAAATAAAAACTCTTCTGGAATTCTAAGGCGACGTTCTTCCTCCCTCAGCGGCAAACTTCCCAAATCAATCTCTAAATAAGTGTCCCCGGAACGACGGCTTTCTAACTTAGAAAGAAAATCACTGAAATAATATTCAACCCGCGCCAAATTCATCTCATCTAGCAACACGATAACGATTCGATTTTGCATCTGATTATCATGATTGTATTGATACAAACCTCGCATCAAATCCGTCGGTTTAAATTTCTTTTCAATGTAATTATAGAACCCTTGCAAATCTTGCGGAGAATCCCAACGGGGTTGCACCGCCAAAGTCAAACACTGTGCGCCAATAAAATTGGCGTACCGTTGGGGAAGTTCACTTTTTCCAGTCCCACTAATCCCCGCTAAAACCACTAAAGCCGAGATATCCTGCACTTTTAAAGAAGTGTGAAAAGCATTGACTACCCGCCGAGGAAATGTCAAGCCTTGTAAGTTCAGGAATTCTGTAAAACTTTGTAAAAATTGCTGTTCTACATTTACGCTATTGCCGATATTAAATCGTTTTGTCGGCAAATGATTCCACAACTTATCCTTGAGCGCCTTCATCGCCACTTCAGTGCTATTACTGAGATTTTCTAATTCTCCTTTCAAACCATCAATCTCTTCTTGATGTCTCTGTTTTTCCTCTTGTAATTGAGCGTTTTTAACTCGCAAGCCATTCATAGTTATATTAGCCGTATTTATGTTATGCTCTATATCTTGTAAATCCAACATTTTTCTGCGAATTTCAGCATTCAGATTTCTGATTTGCCTTCTTAAATTTTCAATTTCTTGATAATCTTGTTGGTGTTGCTGAATTACCTGTAAAATTCGTTGCTTTTCACCTTCCAAACGCTGAATTTCTGGACGTAGCTGCTCGATTCTGGTTTGCAAGTGTTGCTGTTCAGCAGATAAAGCATCATAACTCGCCCTGATAACTTCCAATTCCTCTTGTCGAGTCTGAAGGGTTTGCAGTGCCTCCGTCCTAGCTTTAATTTGCTCTGTGAGTTCCCTTAATTGAGCCGTTTTAGCGTGATATTGCACTTCAATTTGGGCGAGGGAATTTCGGTGTTGCTGAATCACCTGTAAAATTTGTTGCTTTTCACCTTCCAACCCCTGAATTTCTGGACGTAGCTGCTCGATTCTGGTTTGCAAGTGTTGCTGTTCAGCAGATAAAGCATCATAACTCGCTCTGATAACTTCCAATTCCCCTTGTCGAGTCTGAAGGGTTTGCAGTGCCTCCGTCCTAGCTTTAATTTGCTCTGTGAGTTCCCTTAATTGAGCCGTTTTAGCGTGATATTGCACTTCAATTTGGGCGAGGGAATTTCGTTGATTCGCTAACTCTTGTAACTGGGAATTAAGAGCCGTCACTTCACCTTCTAATCCACTTTTTTGTTGGCTCAGTTCTCCGATTTGAGTTGCCATTTTTTCTAACGTCTCTAATTGGGGATTACTGATTCTGAGTCTCTCTAGGCGAACCTTTAAATCCTGTTCTTGCTGTTCAATTTCCTTAACTCTGTTTTGCACATCATTTAAATCATGCCTTTTATTAGTTAGCTGACCTTCGGTTTGGCTCAATTTTTGGGTCAATTTATTGTGTCTATCTGTAATTTCTTTAACTTTTGATAATAGCTGTTGATGTTCTTGTTTTAAATCCTGGATTTGTTGTTGAGTTTTTATGACTTCTTCGCTAGATTTTTTGATGCTTTGAATGGCAAATGTTGCACCCCCTAATCCCCCCAATGTACTTCCGAATATGGTACTCCAAGCGTCTCGGGAGGGGGAAATAAAGAATACAGCCGCACCTCCCACCAGACAAGAACCACCGACGATCGCCAAATTTTTGATCATCCCAGATACCCTTAATTCTTTGATTTATACTATCCTATCGGCGCAGCATAGAAAAATTACGCAAATTCAGGCACAAGTTATGTAAATTTTTGTAAACATCCCCCATTACAGTCTAGGGTAGAAGTCCAGAAAATCTCTAATCTCTTCTGGGGAATTTCACCAACACTTAAACCTGACACCCCCATTATAATAGTGTTCATAAGCCCTCCCCCATCAGCCACTGACTTCTATAATTGGCGATCGCCGATTTTCGCGGGTGTATTCATCCCCCCCCAATATTCAGCTTCTTAGCTAGATTTTTCAGCTTGAGTTGCACTCGTTTAATTAGTGGTTTTTGGGTATCAATATCATGGCGAATAGCCTGGGGTTTATCCATTAACAGACTCGCCAATAAACCAAAAGATGAGCGCGATGCAAATAGTAACTCATCACAAGCAGCCAGCAAATATAAATCTACCAGAGCCTCAATGCCATTTTTAATTAAGTCCTCGCATTCTTCGGGATTTTGATGCAGTCGTTTTCCCGAAGCAGAAAACCACTTATTAGTTGAGATGATATCCGGGAATTTCGGTTTAAATGAAGACAGAACCTCTTGAGAATCTGTGGCTACAAATATCTTATATTTTGGATGTTTTAACTTAACCGAGTTGATAATTAATGCTAGAGATGATTCTACCTCTGATAAAGGCACCTTCATATCCGAGTAGCGAATATGCACAGCTATCATATAATCAGCAAAATAGTCTCGTTTAAATTCCTCAACTTGTAACCGAATATCCTCTTTTAAACTGAGGTTAGACTGTAACACCCACTGGAGAATTTCCAGATTATTCATTGAGGCAAAACGACTAGCTGACCCAGTAAATAAAGGGCGCATAAAACTAATTTTATGGGTATAAGCCGACAACACGATAATACTTTCCGTATAATCCAAACTAGACACATCAAAGGACAGGTCTTTATAGCAACGAAGACCCGACTCATTGATGACAGAACCCAAAGACCGATCAAGTTTATTTTGCCAATGGGTAGGATAAATCGAATCGGTGGCGGGTAACACTCCCACTGACTGTGCTACCGGACAGTCGAAATACCGAAAAAATAAGTTTGTTCCACTATTAGAATAACTACCATCCCGCCAATCAACTACCAACTGACGACCACTCAACTGAGCATATAAAATCCCCGTGGCTACGGCAAAAACACGATTACCAATCCCTGATGTTCCCTTGACAACAATATAGTTAGCCATAGTTATGATTATTGGTAAAGTTATGATGATTAACTTAGCACGATTGTACTATTTTGGGAGTCGATCGCCACTCCAGACCCGGAAGCCTAGCACGGCGATTGATGGTATCTCAGAGCCAATTATCCAGGAGGTTGATCATCCACCCAGAATTGGGTATTTATTAGCCAGCAAAGCCACCTGAGTGCGATCGCGTAAATTCAGGCGGCTTAAAATACTAGAAACATGATTTTTAACAGTTCTCTCGCTAATAAATAACTCCTGGGCAATTTCTCGGTTACTGTAACCCTTACCAATTAACCGTAAAACCTCCAATTCCCTAGGAGTTAAATCTTGTAAATACCCTGGTAAAGGTTCATCCCTAGAAGGTTTAGATTTAGCAGCCATCACCTTCTCAAATAAACCAGGTCCTAACTGTGTATATCCTTGATAAACTGCCCGAATAGCTTGGGCTAGTTCATCAGAAGGGGTATCCTTTAATAGGTATCCCTTCGCGCCAGATTCCATAGCTTGGGTGATATATTCATCATCATCAAAAGTTGTCAATACCAAAACCTTAATTTCCGGCTGTTGTTCAGCAAGCGATCGCATAGCCGCCACCCCATCCATAATTGGCATTCGCACATCCATTAACACCACATCCGGCTTTAATTTTAACGCTAATTCCACCGCCACTTTCCCATTCTCAGCCTCTCCCACTATTTCCAAGTCTGGTTTCGCTTCTAATAAACTCCGTAAACCTTCCCGAATAATCCCCTGATCATCAACTAATAGAACTCGAATCATCATCCTGATTTTTCCCGATTTTCACTTCAATTTTACACCCTTCACCGGGAGAACTATTTAAGCTGAAATCCCCCCCCACAGCCATCACCCTTTCCCCCATACCTTGCAAACCAAATCCCGTCGTATTTTGCCCAGGATTAAAGCCACAGCCATCATCGTCAATTTGTAAATAAAATTCTCGGTTATTTTCTGAGATAATTAGCTGCACTTTTTTGGCTTTGGCGTGCTTAGAAATATTCGTAAAGGCTTCCTGAATTACCCTATATAAAACGATAGAAATATCAAGGGGTAATGTATCCCCGATTTGTAAATGAGATGCTACCGGGACTGATGTGGTCGCCTCAAACTCAGAAATTAGCTGTGATAGAGCCTGCCCAAAAGACTCTTGTAGAGGGTGCGATCGCCAAGCCCTCACCGATGCCCGCACCTCTTTTAAGGCTTCCTTCCCCAACTCCCTAGCTTGTTGGAGATGTCGGGCAGCCCGTTGTTTATCCTCAGCTAAAAATAAAGCCACATTTTCCAATTGAATACTTTGGGCAGTCAAATTGTGACCTACAGAATCATGAATTTCCCGGGCGATGCGATTACGTTCTTGATTAATTGCTCGATCCTCAATCAACATCGCATATTCCCTTAACTTTTGATTAGCTTCCGCCAATTTCTGGCGACTTTCTTGCTCTGATAATAGCGCTCCCACTAATAATAAAATAAACAGCAATACTAACCCAAATAAAACACTAGAATTAAAAGTCAGAGTCAATACTAGCCCCTGAATTGGGTCAGCCCAATTATCAGCCAGAGGTCTCAGGCGCAGAAATACCCACAGCAGAAATAAGCCATAAGCAAAAATAGCCACCGCAATGCGATCGCGCCAGGAAAATAACAGACAGGCGCGAATAACCACCACCAGCAACAGGGCGGAGAAAAAACTCACCCCCCGCCCCCCAAATACCACCGCCAACCAACTAAACGTAAACCCACAGGCGATATATACCCACCGGATCGCAGGTCTGCCCGATCGCTCAGGTAATCTCAAGCCCATTACACCCAAACTGCCAATACTAACCAAAATCCCCAAGGGAAACCGACGACTACGGTAGTGTCGTCTATGGCGGTTCTGGGGGCGATCAGGGTATGGCGATCGCTCCGGTCGATCGGTTACAGTCTCTGGTCTGTCTGGTCTGTGGATTTGACGATGAACCCTGTAGCCCTCCCCTCCAGGACTCTGAGTATATGGCAGGGGGCTAAAAGCCGTTAACAGGGCGATCGCCAACAGCACCCACTCCAAATACAGCAGCAAGGGTACTGGAAAACTCGAACGACCAAATATATTTTTCACGCGCAGCCAACCCCCCAGGTATCTCTTTTGGTACTTTAGGACTATCAGCAACCGTTACCTTTGACCTATCATAATTGGGTATTCTGATCGAGGCGATCGCCGGTTGTATCTACCTACAATGGGGTTAAAGCTCAAACCGAGTTGATAATCTCAAAGATGTTCCAGGATATAAATATGAATATGCAACGCTTATTTTCTCTAATGGCTGCCACCGCCTTAATTGTCCCCATAACTGCCAGCGTCGCCTTTGCTGGTCCCCGTAAAGGTGAATGCTTTGATAGTCTCAGCCTGACTCCCCAACAACAGGAACAGATCCAAGCAATTCGCGATCGCGCCGCCACTTCCTCAGAACGTCAACGGCAGGAACTCCAAGCCAGTCGGGAACAAATGCGATCGCTACAACAAAGCAACGCCAGTCCCGAACAATTGCGCCAACAGCGTCAAAGAATCCAAGAGTTGAGTCGCGCCTTGAGTGACCAGCGGTTCGATACCATGTTAGAAATGCGGGAAGTTCTCACCCCAGAACAGCGATCGCAACTCCAGGAAAGAATGGGGGAACGTCCGGGTCGTGGTCCTGGTGGTCCTGGCGGTCTTGGCACTGGCGGTGGTCCGGGTCGTGGTCCGGGTCGTGCTCTTCCTGGTAGTGGTCGTTAGAATAGCCATCAAGCCAATTAACTAACTGCTCACCAATAGGAACAGGAAACCGGGCTTGTCAAAGCTGTTTCCTGTTCCCTCAATTAACCCAACTCAAAAGTGATAAACCTGACCGTCAATCAACAACCTAGTGATTCCCTTCGCTTGTAAATGGGGGGCTGTTTTTTGTAGTAACCTGCCATCAGGAACCTTAAAAACCCGCTGATTGCGTGCCGAAAACCGACTAGCCACCCGATGATTATCAAAAACAGGCAGAGTTTTTTCCAGAATTTCTTCCGACGGGATACGCCCCAACTCCGCAAAAGCCTTCAAAGGCTTAACAATCAGTTCCGAAGCCCGATCAATCACCAAATAGCAAATCTTAGGTAACTCAGCCTCAGTCAGGGGCAGAATTTGGACTAAGCTGTTAGCATCAGGGGTAAGGGGGCGATCGAACAAATCCTGATCATTGTCCCCATAATCCTCATCCTCATCCTCCTCATCCTCATCATCATCATCAAAATCGCTAAATTCTTCCCCCGAAAACAACTCCGGTGTGATTAACTCCCCCATCTCATCATTTGATGTTGTCAGATTTGGCTGTTTCAGCAATGGTCCAGGGATCGTTTCCACAGAATTTGACTCTTGGGTTGTTTCTGCTGCTTCTCTCTCAGGTTCTAATACCGATGAGCTTTTCCGCAGGCGGACTCCGTTGGTAGCATCAGAATCTAACTTAGAATCTGAGGACTTAAATGCTTGAGACTCCCCATCATTCAATTCGGATCTGCTGTCCTTGAGTTGGGGTTTTCTCTGATTTCGTAACCGTTGCTTCTGATGAGTTAGAACATCATAAACATCCCGTGGGACGGCACTTTGTAGAATACGTCTTACCGTAGAACTACTCACCCCGAACTTTTCCGCTAGGGCGATCGTTGTTTCCTCGGGTACATCTTGATAGAGCCTAACGATTTCCTGTTTTTGGGAGTCAGAAAGTTTTGAGGATGTCATCAGATTTGGTCTAAATTGGACATTGGAGTTAATTTCCACAGGCTTAGAAGGGATCCCCCTAAGTGCGATCGCCTCTTTGGCTAATTTTCTCTACAGATTTTCTTGAACGATTAGGAACATCAAAACTTGAAGTTCTCTGAAAAATCCAGCGACAAAACTAGACATATCAACTTTCATTCTAGCCTCTGCTGGCGCGTCTACGTCGGCTTTGGCGAGAACGAGTTGATATGTCATATTCTAGGACCGCACCGATCACAAACAAAATGCCAGTAAAGACAAAAAACACTTCTAGCAAGTTGCCACTTTCATACTCAATTTCGACCCGAGAATCAGACCATTTAAAGTAAGTATCCGCCACATACAGCGAGAAGATAGCAAAGGCTATCATACGCCAGGACTGAGAAAAGCGCCCTCCCCAAAAAGCCAGAATCAGGGCAGTTGCTAGAATCAGCAACACCACATCACCATAGATGTAAAACAAATTCAGCCAAAATCCCAGAGGTTCAAGTTGAGCATCAACTGCCAGCACCCAATCTGGGGCCGTACTTTCTTCTTCCTCCTCAGCCATGGCTTCATCAACCATAGCCACTCCATTAGGGGTAGTGACTATCTGTTCCTGACCCGGGGGTTCTTCAGTAGTCCCTAACAGCCCAAAAAATGACGGATCAGCTACCCAGGTTGCCAAAGTTATACCAGCGATCGCCACACCAGCCAGAGTCGCCCACTGCCAAACCTCCAGATTTAGGCGTTTAGAAGTCACCGCCGTAACCATTCCCCAGCCAAACAACAAATAGCTGAGGACATAGAACCCATCCCCTAGGGAAACCACCGGGTCAAGGTTCCATACCAGTTCCCATAAACCAAATAGTAAACCTCCCATAAAATAAAACAGTGATCCTAGACCAATTCCCAGCCAGACATTGCGTCCGCTGACCATTTGGGGGCTACGCCAATTTCTATAGCAAACCAGTGCAGCCATCAGAAAAGCACCCAATTCAAAGACATAAGTGCCAATGGAATACCATAAAGGTCGTTCTTCCCCCGGCGCACTTACACTAAACAGCAGGAAGAACAACAGAGCCAGAACCACCCAGGTGATGCCAAATATCAGCAGATTTTGCGGAGATACCAGAGATGATATAACCGATGATTTTTGTTGTGACGTGCTACTCATAGCGATACAATAACAAGAAATCTACAGTTGAAAACCATTACTAAACCAGATCGCAATAGATTTGCCCAAGAATACTCATTCAAAAACTCATCTCAATTCGAGCCTCCCATATTTAGATACCAAAACCAAAAAATCCTAACATTACTTAACTTATCTCCCAGAGATTTCCCAGAGTAGATTCACCCAGCCAACTGATAAATGAATCCCGATCTTCTTGGGCCAAGTCCTGTAGAACTTCATCTAAGCCTTCTGCAAAGCTAGTATTTCCGAAGTAGCTCTTACCCAGACGGTAAACTTCTTCTAGCAATGTTTTCAGGTTATTTTCATTCCAGGAAGGAATTTGTAAACTTTCCAGGGGGTCTTTGGTCAAAAGAGTTTTGACCGCCTCTGAGTTATCATGGGCGGGAAATTTCCCTTTTTGAAGAATCTTGAGCAGATCCTTTTCAAAGGCTACAGCTTGTCTTGACCCCAATAAATCCTCAACATCAAAGTAAACTGCTTGTAAGACCAATAGAGAAGCGCGAATGAGGCCTGATACCTTAGCATCAGTACCTCCACCCCCCTCACTACCGAGTTGTTCAAGGCGAACTTTACCCCAAACACTATAGCGTTCTGGTTCTTCGAGTAGTACGCAGGCTTTACCCCGGTTATCAGTCAAGTCCCGCCAATAAGCTCTGGCTTCGCTTTCTTGCTGAACAGTGAAAACCTTCATCAGACGGAACGTCTGCCCTTGATAATAGAGAATGGGAATCTGTTGATCCCGATTGGGGTGTTGGATCGTGGAGATCTCAACATCCTGTCGTTTCAGAATAAACATAACACTATGTACCTACTCTTGGCAGAGTTGCAGGTCGGCCGTGTTTGTTATTGTAGTGCTTGTTGAACCCATGGCGCTATAATCTCCAATGTGGCAAACTTAATCATCCCAGATAATTTTTGCCAGTCAACTGTCAATCTCGATCGCTTTTATGTTATCATCTACACGTGTCCATTGATAATCAAGCCTTGGGACTTGAGTTGACTTGATTTAGGTTGATACTAGTTGATACTATAGGTGTCAACTTAAGGTAAAATGCAAGACTTGCCTGGGTGTGTAACTCAGCTGGATAGAGTAGCGGCCTTCTAAGCCGTTTGTCGTAGGTTCGAGTCCTACCACACCCGTTTACTGTAAACCCTTATCCTGACTACTATCGCGTGATATCGCTCAACCCGATAGTGGTACCGTTGCGCACAAAATACACTTCATTAAGTCTTAACACACAGGATAATTAGCGCATATCCCTTAGCAACAAATCTTAATTATTGACGGGTTAATCAATAAGCAGTTATGGTCGAAAGGGAAGTCGCCTTCCCCAACTCCAATTCAAAACCGTGCTTGCGAGTTTCCCAGCACACGGCTCCTGATGTATAGCATTAGTCAAGGTGGTTAGGACGCAGCTGGGAGAACGGAATCCATGGCATCATCGAGAGAATCAAACTGCTCACGTGCAGTGGCGAATGCGGGCTTTCAACCATGACCAACATTTCTCTATCTTGTTGAGGTCTGGCGAATAAGGCCGAAGATAGAGTAAACGGCATGGAGCTGCCTCCACCAGTTCAGCCTGCCGCCCCCCTTTATGAAACGTTGCATTGTCAAATACTAGAGTCTGACCTGGCTTCAATGTTGGAATTAAGATGAACTCCAACCACAACTCAAACACTGTCCGATTACAACAACCCTCAAAGCGATCGGGGGCTAAGAGTTGTTGATGACACCATGCGGCTATATAGCTCACCCTGCCCTGCCTCTTCCCGGATTTGAGGACATCGAAGCGTTGTCCTTGCTCACAGTAACCATAAGGATAATCCGAGTCTTGACTATTCATGCCAGCTTCATCGAGGTAAACCAACCCTTCCGGCTCCATATGTTSAATCTGAGCAATAAACTCCTCTCGCTGTTGCTGATCACGTTCTTGGTAGCCGTAAGTTTTTTTTCTGGTGAAGCCAATTTTCTTCAAGGCTCTGGATATGGTGCGAGGAGAGATGTCGTCATCCCAAAGTTGAGCCATTTGAGCGGAGGTTTTGTGGCCATGCTCTTGGGCAAAAGCCTTGAATTTATGCCAGTCGGTAATTTTGTGGTTATTGCCAGGTCGGTGATTAGGTTTAGGGAGGAAGTCTCCGGTCTGTGCTTTTCTTTGCAGCCAGAGATTAATGGTGTTCCGGCTGACATGGAAAACTTGACTGGCTTCTGTTTTGGGCATACCGTCTAGTTCAATTGCATTAATAACTTTTTGTCTGAGGTYGTAACTATAGGGGGCTGGCATTTTTGGTCTTCTTAGTCATCTCGTCCTCTCCATTATACGTCCTAACTTTCCTGTCTGGTGCTATAGATGTGTTATTGGGAAAAAGCCCCGCTGATTTGTTGGTCAAGCGGGGCTTTTTACTGTTGAAAGTTTGAATGTAGGATAGAAATAGTCCGGTCGCTGACCCGATGCTAGGGAACTCTACCATCGCAGCCAGGTAAAGCTCTGTAAAGAGTTTGGCGTTATTCACGGGATCTTCATATTTTCCCATTAGGCTTGATGTTGTAGCCCAAACCCTGCATCCCCCTGGAGGTAGAAATTATGCCATCAGTGTATCTAGCACTACTTATATTAACATTTGGCTCTCTTTTGGTGTATATGCAAACATCCGAAGATATTCCCTTTGTTTTGGCAGGATTAACCGGAATTGTTTGTTTTATATGGGGTTTCGCCTTTGCACACTGGAGCCTACAAATCTTAATTGTTTTGGGTCTATTAAAACTATATAAACTCCACATTCCTGATAGTCTCACTTCCCGGTAATGGACAAAATACCCCTGAACTATCAGGGGTATTTTTACTTTTAAGGTACTCGGTCAAGACTGACATTAAGTAAACCATACCTTTCCCAGCCTTGAGCATCAAAATGCCACCATTCAGTCATTAATGGTTCAAAGCCATATTGTTTCATTTTCAACTCTAATAAGTTGCTATTGCGACGGACTTGGGGTTCATTGCCTGTGTAATCTCTCCAGGCTTTCTCGGTAAAATCATCGTAATCTGTAGGCATTTCCAGAGGTTGACCAGTTCTCAAATCTACTAGAGTCAAATCAACCGCCGCGCCGCGATTGTGACGGGAACCCCGCGCCGGATTACCTACATAACGGGAATCTGGGAGAATTTGCCACATTTGCCAGGTCACAGACCAAGGGCGATAACAATCATAAACCATTAACCCTAATCCCATGGTTTCTAGGTCTTTTTGTACCTCCGAAAGTCTTTGGGCGAAAGGGAGACGCAGGAGACATCGAGGCACCGGGTAAAGGGTTCGGTTTAAAAAATTATTGGCGGTTGCATAGCGAATATCTAAGCGAATATTGCGATTGACAGATTGAATATCTACCAGTCGATTAGCTGATGAAACTTGACTATAATCTGTAATTAGATTAGGGGGAGGTGTTTGGGCGATTAAAGGCTGGCTGTAAGCTGGTTCTGCCCACAAGTTAGATGACCAAAATACCAGGAAAAATGTAATGATAATTAACGGGATTTTTCTTACCATATTACCTGCCTTTTATCAAGATGTTAGGGGGTTAAATGTAGATCAATTTAATCTGCAATCAGGGAATTATTAACTAAGTATTGATATGGATACTAAGAGTAAATTCCCTGAGCCAGAGGACTTAGATGCTTAATCTTTGATAGATTTCATCTAAATGTTTCAGGTGATGTTCAGCCCGAAAACAGGATTCAATTTCTTCTGGGGATAGGTAAGACTGGATGGCAGAGTCTTGGCTAATTAATTTATGAAAATCCCCGTCAGGAGTATTCCAAGCCTGATGAGCGCAGGATTGAACAATGCGATAAGCCTCCTCCCGACTCATGCCTTTTTCGACTAGGGTAAGTAAGACGCGCTGGCTGAAGACTACGCCACCATAGAGGTTCATATTCCGCTTCATGTTGTCAGGATAAACCAGAAGATTTTTCACCAAATCTGTGATTTCTACTAACATGAAATGGGTAATAATGGAGGCATCGGGTAAAATCATGCGTTCGACAGAACTATGGGAAATATCCCGTTCATGCCAGAGGGCCACATTTTCTAAGGCGGCGATCGCATGACCACGCACAATGCGGGCTAGTCCGGTGAGGCGTTCGCTACGGATAGGGTTGCGTTTGTGAGGCATAGCAGATGAGCCTTTTTGACCCCGTGCGAAAAATTCCTCTACTTCTAAAACGTCTGTACGTTGCAGGTTGCGGATTTCTACGGCAAATCTCTCAATGGAAGCAGCCAGCAAGGCGAGGGTTTGCACATATTCAGCATGAATATCTCGGGAAATTACCTGAGTTGAGGCGGTGTCGGGTTGCAGTCCCAGTTTTTGACAGGCGATCGCCTCTACCCTCGGATCAACATTAGCATAGGTTCCCACCGCCCCGGAAATCTTACCTACAGCGATTTGTTGTCGCAGACGTATGAGACGTTCCCGGTTGCGACAGACTTCGGCTAACCATCCGGCTAGTTTGAAGCCAAAGGTGATGGGTTCGGCGTGAATACCATGCGATCGACCAATCATCACGGTATTTCGATGCTGTTGCGCCTGATAGCGAATGGCTTGGGCTAGGGTCTCTACCTGTTCGAGAAGTAAATCCGTACTAGCTACCAGTTGCAAAGCTAGGGCTGTGTCTAAAACGTCGGAACTCGTTAACCCTAGGTGAATGTAGCGTCCAGCATCCCCAACATATTCGTTAACATTGGTGAGAAAGGCAATCACATCATGGCGCACTTGGGCTTCAATTTCTAGGACGCGCGCTAGGTCAAAATTGGCTTTGGCTTTAATTTCCTCCACGGCTGACTCTGGAATATAGCCGAGTTCGGCTTGGGCTTCACAGGCGGCAATTTCCACCTGTAGCCACGTTTTTAGCTTATAGTTGTCTGTCCACAGCGAACCCATTTCGGGTAAGGTATAGCGTTCAATCATTGGGATTGTCAGAACTCTGTTGATTTTTAAGGCTAGTGTCTAAAATTCTCTACTGGCTAGGGTTTAGCGGGTTTTGGCTTAATCGGGAAGTTTGAACACCCGACGATCGCAAAATCACAGCTCCTCGACCAATATTTCATTTTGACATACCACCGTGCCTAAGATTACTAGATTCCCGGTCTGTCAACACCGATCAATCTGGGGATGTATCATGGGTGCATTTGGGAGACCCCCAGATCACCAGCCAGCCCACCCCCAGGACCACTAATCAGCTATGCCTTTTGAGATATTCCTTTCAGCCTGTTGTCAGCTTAGGGGCTTAACATAAAATTAGCAAGCGCTATAATATCAGAGTTTTGTCTTGTCCTGACTCTCTTGAGGTGCTATCGGCTATATGATGAAAGGAAAATTTTATAGGTTTCATCGAGTAATTAAATGGTTTGCGATCGGTTTATTAGCCGTGGGGATGTTCGCCCCTTGGGGAACTGCAGCGATCGCACAATTGCCACCCCTTCCCACATTTCAGGATATCACGAGAGTCAGTAACCCTCGGATTCGAGCTAGAGCCTGTGCTAACTTATTTTGTGCCCCGGTTAGACTCGATAATCGCAGCATCCTTGAATTCACTTCTCAACCTACTATCTCCCCAGATCATCCTCAAGCTTTTGACGTTCAGCAGAAAGTTCAACGCATTG
>NZ_PKGG01000466.1:0-1150 GCF_046480465.1 Arthrospira sp. PCC 8006 | reverse complement strand
TCAGAAGGGGTGGGAGTCGGTGTGGGTGTTGGTGTTGGTGTTGGTGTGGGTGTGGGTGTTGGTGTTGGTGTTGGTGTTGGTGTGGGATCCGGGGGGGGAGTGGGAACCGGAGGGGTGGGAGTAGGTTCGGGACTAGGACTAGGACTGGGAGTTGGAGTTGGAGTTGGAGTTGGACTAGGTTCGGGGTAGGGGTCTGGTCATGGTTCGGGGTCTGGTCCTGGTTCGGGGTCTGGTCCTGGTTCGGGGTCTGGTCCTGGTTCGGGGTCTGGTCCTGGTTCGGGTCCTGGTTCGGGTTCGGGTTCGGGTTCGGGTTCAGGATCTACTAAGGGTCCGTCTGGATCGATGATAAAATCTGTTTCATCCAGCATGGCTGGATCTATATTTAATAAAACTGCTAAAAAGTCTCCGGTATTGCGGTCTATTAGCAATGTATTTCTGATATTGGCACCTTCACCACGACGAATTTCGATATCTGCAAAGGTGAGTCCTCCGGTTAATCCAATTTTGTCAACACCAGCTTGAAAGTCGGTGATCAAATCTGCTAATTCTGGGGAAGCGCCGCCAGTGGTAGCTGTAATTACACTACCGCCACCTTCAGACGCACTGACAATTAAGCCAACAACAAATATATTTCTACCACCACCACCAGTGAGGGTATCAACACCACGACCGCCTTCTAGTAAATCATTACCTTCATCTCCAAAGATGCGATCGTTACCCTTTCCGCCTCTTAATATATCATTACCATCACCGCCAAAAATTATGTCGTCACCGGGACCGCCAAATATAGTATCATTTCCCTTTCCACCGACGAGTTCATCATTACCATCATCACCAAAGAGTAAATCGTTACCAGTCCCACCAAACAGGAAATCATTATCAGCACCACCGTAAAGGGTATTATTACCACCACCAGCTACTAATGTATCGTTACCCTTATCGCCAAACATCAGGTCGTCATTTTCACCCCACTATGAGGCTGTCATTACCTTGACCTCCATACATGGTGTTATTACCAGAGACAGCGAAGAGAGTATCAGCAACTTTATCGCCGAATAACATGTCATTCCCACCTTCACCAAAAATTAAATCATTACCTTGACCACCCCGCAGACAATCATCTCCGCCGCCACCATAGATGGTATCATTA
>NZ_PKGG01000104.1:0-17137 GCF_046480465.1 Arthrospira sp. PCC 8006 | reverse complement strand
GGAGTATGTTGATAACCGATGTCGCTGGTAAAGCAATTGTCTAGGATTATGTGGGTAGTGGCTACCATCCCCAAACAAGTCACCAGTTGAAACGCGTTATGTTGGTAGTGAACTGAATTCAGCGGGGTGATGATTAGATAATGCGATCGCATTTTGTTGGTAGTGAGTAGGCTCCTCAAGATTTCACTAATAATCAATAATCTGACTACCCCTATGGGTTTTGAAATTTGAGCCATACCCTCCCCCCATAACCGAAACAAACACTCTTAGGGGTGCGACCGATGTGATAGCAGTCAATGGTTCGTAACGAACCGATAGGCTTGCCATTGACGGGTATCACGAGAGAGTTACCCTATCGGTGTTTGGTTRGGGGGAGATAGTAGGYATTTGACAGWTYGMYTARGTTRTGCTTGTTGACTGAGTAATCAACCGTTGACAGAATTATTTTCCTGTGCTAGGACTAGATTGTGAGTAACATTTGAGTAACTAGGCATAGTTATTGGGTTAAGTAATAACCCGCTATCGCTGTCAGGATAAGGGTTTAAGTTAAATGGTTCTAGCTGATTGACAAGCACCGGTAACTAATGGTAGGATATTGGCATACTGTTAAATAATGGAAACATAACCCAAAGTAAAATTTTTACCAAGATTTCCATTATTTAATACAATAGCATAGGTCAACCCAAAAAGCAACCCCCCGGCTGGGAGGATCGGGGGGACTTTTTGACAAATTTTACAAAACTTAACATAATTTCCTAATTGGTTTAGGTCGGGTGTAATGATTAAATCTAGGGAACCCGAAGTAGTTACATGAGATAGAGACTAGGGGTATTGCAGGCTACTGATGACCCATTTTAATAAGCCTTGCCACTCAGGAGATGTAGATAAATGATCAACATCGAAAATAGCATCGACATTTTGAGAATACTGAGTAAAACTTTCGACCCAATTAATAACGGTTTCCATGGGTAGAAAAGGACTATAAGACCATGAGCGCTGTAAATATTCGACCATCTCAGTATTGAAGCCAGTATGGTATAAATACCAGGAACTCCAGACCAAGGTACTATAGCGAACCCAGTCCTCAATGACTTTAATTTCCAAGGGTATATCGGGTAAATTAAAAAATTTATCGAGGACATAATTGATAGACTTGGCTTGAGAGATACCATCTCGCATAGTATTGCGATCGTGTTGACGATAACAGACGGTCGATCGCTTCAACCAAGCGCTGCGATAGCCGCTAGATACCAAACGCAAAATCAAATCGACATCCTCCGCATGAGCCAACCCAGGTTCAAAGCCTCCAACGGTCTGCAAAGCCTGGCGGCGGAACATCAAAGTTCCCATAGTCCCCAAAGGCTTCCAGCGTAACCAATTCTCTAAATTTAACTCAGCCACCATTTCCCAGGGCTGAACATCGATGAGCATTTCGCCGGTTTGGTTAACCCTGCGCCAACCACTATGGACGATCGCCAATTCCGGGTCAGCATCAAATACAGCGAGTTGGCTTCGGAGGGTATCGGGAAAAAAGTAATCATCGGCATCAAGAAAAGTGATAAACTCACCCCTAGCCAAACTCAGACCATGATTTCGCGCCACGGAAACCCCTTGATTATGCTGATAAACATAGCGAACTTGGCTGTGATAAGTGGCTACCACGGAGCGAGTCTGGTCTTGAGAACCATCATCAACAACTATGATTTCATAATCAGTCTCAGTTTGAGCCAGTACGCTATCAATGGCTTCGGCAATATACTGTTCACAGTTGTAGGCTGGGATCACCACACTGATACGGGGATAAGATTCAGACATGAGATTATCAATAAAATCAATTAGTCAATTACTGAAATTTTAACTAGAGTTAGTTGTTGTCAACAGAACCGATTGAGTCTATGACCATGAAAAAACCGAGAGCGATTAATAAAAATACCCCTGTGGGTCTGTGGATCGAACGAGGTCTGTCAATGATAGCCGTTGTCAACTATGCCCTAGTTTTATTTAATATTAGTTATATACCCTGGCGTGACTTTTATTTCCGTCACTTTCGAGAGTTAACGGAACTCTATGATCCGATTATGGGGATTGAACCCCACCGGGACACGGTCAGATATATAGAAACTGTAGCAGCTCTGAATAACCAGGTGGTGGAGACGGGACTAGAATCACCGGAAGTGGAGGATATTCTGCTGAGTCTGCAACAGCAAAGTATAGAAATGGTTGATACTAACCCCTTTGCGATCGCTAATAAAAGTGGTGCTTTGGAGACTATTAAAAATCGAATGCGCGATCGCGCTCCCAACCCAGACGATTCCTCTAAGCAAGCCTTCGCTACTTTTTGGAGTGTTGAATATCTTGATGACAATGGATTTATGGAGGAGATAGACTGGTTTACAAGTCAGATCAAGCCGTTAATGGAGGCTAATTATTTTCGACGATTATCAGAAACGGGTAACTTTGTCAATGATTTTTGGAGAATTGATTTTCCGTTTGTGCTGTTCTTTTTAGTGGAATTTCTGATTAGAACTAGGGTAGTGAGCAGTAAATTTAACACGGTGACTTGGTTAGATGCAATGCTCTGGCGTTGGTACGATATCTTAATGTTTATTTCGCTGCCAACGGCGAGATTATTAAGGATTATTCCGGTGACTATTCGTTTAGATCAAACCGGATTAATTAAGCTGGAGAAACTCAGAGCATTTGCCAGTAGAGGTTTAGTGTCATCGGTATCGCAGGAATTAACGGAAGCGGTGATTATCCAATTCATTAATCAAGTGCAAGACCAACTGAGAGAAGGTAATATTGGTAAGGCGATCGCTCAGTCACAACAGCAGCGGTATATGAATATTAATAACCTGAATGAAATCGAATTTATTTCTAATCAATTAATTCAGGTGGTGGTTTATAAGGTTATCCCACAACTAGAGTCGGATATAGAGGCACTAATTCGTTATAATGTGGAGAGTGTAGTCAAAAATTCCGAGGTGGTAGAAAGGTTTAAAAAAGTGCCCGGATTTGAGAATATTGCTAAAGAATTAAGCGATCGCCTGATCGGGGAACTATCCCAATTAGCTACGGAGGGTCCAAATAGTGCCTATGAAGGGATTCGTAAAGCCATGTCGGACCGCAAGGGAAGCCAACTAACAGAGCAACTGGTGCGGGACTTTGGCAAAGTATTATGGCAGGAAATTGAAGGGGAACAAATGCAGCAGTTTGAATATTTACTGGTGGATCTATTAGAAGAAATTAAACTGAATTATATACATCGAGTGGACGAAGAAAACTTCGAGCAAGTTCTAGCATCAATCCAGGAAAGGCGCAAATTAGAGGGATTGATTGTTTATGAGTCCGACTGAGGCGAGGAGACCCCCTCCCCCACTCGTAGATAGCCTAGCCACTAGCAATTATGGAATTGCCATGATCGAATAGTTAAATTGTGAGCTAAAGTAATAGATGAGGAAGTTAAGCTGGGGGTCAGCCCTCAGCTTCTTGTGGAAGATACAGTTTCATCTACAAGTGGGTGACACCCACTTTTTTTAGTGGCAGCATTTCCATGGCCAACCCCAAAGGACAGGTCTATGGTAAAGGATGATCTCCAGATTTCCGTAACCCTAGGCTGAGGTACAAACCTTAATAGAGCCTAATTGTAGCGTTTTAACATTAAATCTGACTATGGTTCACCCCCTAATTCCCAAAATTATCGACCTAGCCACCCCAGTCGCCAAGGCTCTGGGGTTAGAAGTCGTGGGGGCAATGTTTTACACTAACCAGAAGCCTCCTGTACTGCGGGTTGATATCCGTAATTTGGAGCAAGACACCAGTTTAGAAGATTGTGAGCGGATGAGTCGAGCCCTCGAAGAACAACTCGATGCGGTAGATGTAATTCCCGATGCTTATATTCTGGAAGTATCGAGTCCAGGAGTATCGAGGTCCCTAAGCTGCGATCGCGATTTTATCTCCTTCAAAGGATTTCCGGTAACAGTCACCACCTCCGAACCCTACAAAGGACACAAACAACAAACTGGAAAATTGGTGGGTCGCGACGAGATGGCAGTCCATATCAATCAGAAAGGGCGACAAATCTCTATCCCCAATTCCTTAATCACGCAAGTCCTGCTAGAGGAAGGGGAATAAACCCGATTCGACAGGTATAACAGCTAATCTCAATTGTGTATTTAACTAATTACTACGAGGACAAATCATTATGTCAATGGTCAGTTTACCCGGACTCAAAGATATGATTGAGAGCATCTCCACGGAGCGCAACCTACCGAAACAAGCGGTAGAAGAGGCTCTGCGGGAAGCGTTACTCAAAGGGTATGAACGCTATAGGCGCACGGTTCAGATCGATACCCAATTTACTGAGGACTACTTCGATAATTTTGATGTAGAACTCGATGTTGAGGAAGAGGGATTTAGGGTTTTAGCCAAAAACCTAACCATTGTGGAACAAGCTAGTAACCAAGACCACCAAATTTCTCTCAAGGATGTGCAGGAAGTGGCTCCCGAAGCTCAATTGGGAGATACAGTAACTTTAGATGTTACCCCAGAGCAAAATGAGTTTGGGCGCATGGCTGCTATTCAAACCAAACAGGTTTTGGCTCAGAAGTTACGGGACAAACAGCGGAAGATGATTCAGGATGAGTTCGCCGAACATGAAGGAACCGTCCTACAGGCTCGGGTACTGAGATTTGAGCGCCAGTCGGTGATTATGGCTGTAAGTAGTGTTTATGGACAGCCAGAAGTTGAGGCGGAATTGCCGAAACGAGAACAATTACCCAAGGATAACTATCGAGCTAATGCGACTTTTCGGGTATATCTGAAGCGAGTTTCCCAGGGTTCCCAGCGTGGTCCTCAATTGATTGTCTCTAGGTCTGATGCGGGGTTAGTGGTGTACCTGTTTGCGAATGAGGTGCCAGAAATTGAGGACGAGGTGGTGAGAATTGTGGCTGTGGCTAGAGAAGCCAATCCGCCCTCGAATTATGTAGGTCCACGAACTAAGATTGCGGTTGATACTTTAGACAGAGATGTGGACCCGGTGGGAGCTTGTATTGGGGCGCGGGGATCTCGAATTCAGGTGGTAGTTAATGAACTGCGGGGAGAGAAAATAGATGTGATCCGCTGGTCTCCTGACCCGTCAATTTATATTGCTAATGCTCTGAGTCCGGCTCGTGTGGATGAAGTGCGTCTGGTGAACCCAGAGGAACGTCGGGCTCATGTACTGGTAGCGGAAGACCAATTGAGCCTGGCTATTGGTAAAGAGGGTCAGAATGTGCGCTTGGCTGCACGTTTGACGGGTTGGAAAATTGATATTAAAGATGTGGCTAAGTATGATGCGGCGGCTGAAGATGAAAAGGTGGCTCAGGAGTTTCAGGGACAACTAACTGGGGAAGTATCGGAAGAGGAAAGTTTAGAGCCAGAAGCTACAGAAGTATCTGAAATTCAGGTATAGGTGGTTTTGGGGATGGTATAAATGGGAGGATACAAAATTATGGTGGATCATCTTCGTCGGTGTGTTACCTGTCGCCGCCTGGCTGCTAAACAGGAGTTCTGGCGATTGGTCAGAGTCTATCCATCCCATCAGGTAGAATTAGATGAAGGCATGGGTCGTTCAGCTTATGTTTGTCAAACTGCTGAATGCCTGATGGTTGCTCAGAAGAAAAATAGACTCGGACGAGCATTAAGGGCTCCGGTGCCGGAAAAAGTATTTCAAATCCTGTGGCAGCGTTTAGCTACGGACTCGCAGCCGGATAGCTAATGTAGTATGGGGACTGAAATTTTACAGCCATCAACCCGCTATATGGAATTATAAGGAGGTGATTACAGCATAAGTCAATAACAAGAGTTTCCCTGGTTGCAAATAGGGTATCAGGGTGGGCATAATTGGCATTATGTCTGTTTAGGGCTTAAACTGTTTCTGTAGTAAACAAATGTAAGTTGATATAGTACCGATGGCGATCGAGCTGAAAGTGGTACAGTGTAACCCAGTGGAGGCGATCGCAGTTGGTAGAACCCCTAAAATAATGTCAATATAATAAAAAACGGGTTGGTACGAAGAGGCAAGAGTGGATGAACAACGTCAAAGTCAGAATTTACGAACTATCACGAGAGTTAAATTTGGAGAACAAAGACATCTTAGCCGTGTGTGAACGGCTGAATATCTCTGTCAAAAGCCATAGCAGTACAATTACGGAATCAGATGCCGAACGGATCGAGAAATACGTCGCCAGTCATCCGATTTCCACATGGTCTGATGAAAACCCCGATGCAGCCCATCAATCCCATTCCGGTGGTGGTGGGGGGGCTGACAAGAAAAAGCAACAGATTTTAGAAATTCGCAGACCAAACCTCATCAGACCAGAAAATCAACCATCACCAGCAGACTCACCCCAGCCTGAGCCATCTGCTGAATCCGTTGCCACTCCCCCCAAACCCCCCAACTTGTCCGAATCATCTGTCAGTTCTCAAACCAATATATCCGAGTTGCCAAAACCTAATAATTCCCCCCAACCTCCCCGCAAACCCCCTGTGGAAGTTACCTCTTCTGGAGCTACCACAGCCCAAGATGATGTCAGCGGGACTATTAAGCCCGAAAAAACGACTCCGCAGGTGTCTAAATCGACTACTGAGGAAGAATCACCGACTTTAGTAGCGCCCCCGGCCCGACCTGTACCGACAGCGACTAAATCTCCGCAACTGTCTCGTAAGCCAGTTTTAAAACAGAATAAGCCAACTCCCAAACCGAGTCAGGGAGGGAGCGCTCCCGTGGATAAAAGCGCTGATAAAGCTGATAAAGCTGATAAACCAGTAGCTTCCAAACAGAAAAAACGGCCAGTTCCCTCTGATAACCAAGAGGTTAGAGACGTGAAAAGGCGGGTTTCTACGGTGAAACCTGCCAAGTCGATGCCGGAACTACAACCACCACCTTCGAGACAATCAACCGTCGCGATTAAGACAGACTCCACTGATATCATCGAGGATGATAGTGATATCGGGGCTATGCCTGAAGATGATGGAATATTGGAGTCGAAACGCCCCAAACGCGGTTTAACCCTGAAGCGGCCCCAACCGATGACTTCACCCAAGCGCGCCAGTGCTGTGGATGATGAAGATGATGATGATGAAAAGGGTGGTAAGGCAGCTAAAGCCAAGGTGAAGCGCCCCCGGATTAAGCCTCTGATTGATGATGAAGATGATGAAGATTTTGATAGCCTGACGGCCAATAGCTCGGAGTCTGAGGCTCTGAGTATGTCCTTAGCTCGACCTCCCAAGGCTAAAACTGGTTCTGGTGCCGGAAAATTGGCTGTAGTCTCTAATCAGGGACGAAGAAAGTCAGCACCATCTCGCAATTCGGGTGGTAGTGGCGGCAATTCAACGGCTACTTCTCGGCGATCGCCTACACCAGCATTACCAGAAAAGGTGGAGCGTTTAGTAGTTCAAGGACCGATGACGGTTCAGGAACTCGCTCATGCTCTGTTAATTGCGGAAACGGAAATTATCAAGCGTCTGTTCTCCCGTGGTATTGCGGTTAATATCACAGAAACCCTAGATTTCAAAACTATTTCGATGGTTTGTGAGGAATTAGAGGTTACGGTGGTAACGGAGGAGCAGAAATCAGAGGCTCAAAAACCTGATAATATGCTCAATGCGGAGGATTTGGATAATCTCCAACGCCGTCCGCCAGTGGTAACGATTATGGGTCACGTTGACCACGGAAAAACTACCCTGCTCGATTCTATTCGCAAAACTAAGGTAGCCCAGGGAGAAGCGGGAGGCATTACCCAGCATATTGGTGCTTACCATGTTGATGTAACAAATGAGTCGGGCGAGACTCAACAGGTGGTTTTCTTAGATACTCCTGGTCACGAAGCCTTTACCGCTATGCGAGCGAGGGGAGCCAGAGTTACGGATATTGCTATTCTGGTGGTAGCTGCTGATGATGGGGTGCGACCTCAGACAGTGGAGGCTATTAGCCATGCTAAGGCGGCGGGTGTGCCGATGGTAATTGCCATTAACAAAATGGATAAGGAGTCGGCTCAACCAGACCGAGTTAAGCAGGAACTGACGGAATATGGTTTAGTTCCTGAAGAGTGGGGCGGTGATACGATTATAGTTCCGGTTAGTGCTATTAATGGCGGAAATCTGGATACTCTGCTAGAGATGTTGCTGTTGGTGGCGGAAGTTGAGGACCTCTATGCTAATCCTAACCGTATGGCTAAGGGTACGGTGATTGAGGCTAACCTAGATAAAGCACGGGGCCCGGTGGCTACTCTGTTAGTACAGAATGGGACTCTGCGGGTAGGAGATGTAATCTTAGCAGGTTCTGCCCTAGGTAAGGTTCGGGCTATGATTGATGATCATGGTGAACGGGTCGATAATGCGAGCCCTTCGTTTGCGGTTGAGGTTTTGGGTTTGCGGGATGTTCCGGCGGCCGGAGATGAGTTTGAGGTGTTTGAGAGCGAAAAAGAGGCGGCGGCTTTGGCTTCGGAACGGGCGAATACAGCCCGACAGTCTCGCTTACTCCAGGGTCGGGTTAGTCTCAGTGCTTTGTCGGCTAGGGTTCAGGAGGGAGAACTTAAAGACCTCAATATTATTCTGAAAGCTGATGTTCAGGGGTCTGTAGAGGCTATAGTTAATGCTTTGAAGAAATTACCTCAGAAGGAGGTACAACTGCGACTGCTGTTAGCGGCGGCGGGTGAGGTGACAGAGACTGATATTGACCTAGCAGCGGCTAGTGATGCGGTTTTGATTGGTTTTAATACTACTGTCGCCAGTGGCGCACGAGGCGCAGCTGACCGCGCTGGGGTTGATATTCGTGAATACAACATTATCTATAACCTCCTCGATGATATTGAAGCGGCGATGGAGGGTATGCTAGAACCGGAATTGGTGGAAGAACCTCTTGGTCAAGCGGAAGTGCGGGCTATTTTCCCTGTAGGTCGTTCCCGTGTGGCTGGGTGTTATGTTCAGTCTGGTAAGCTGATTCGTAACTGCAAAATCCGAGTTCATCGCGGTGGACAGATAGTCTATGATGGCTTCCTTGACTCCCTGAAGCGGATTAAAGATGATGTGAAGGAAGTTAATGCTGGATATGAATGTGGTATTGCGGCAGAAAACTTCAATGACTGGAATGAGAGTGACTCTATTGAAGCCTATCGAATGGTGACTAAGCGTCGGACTCTCTCCCGCTAGGGACTTTCTTGGTTAGCTAGACATTATTGTTGACTGCAATCGGTAGTCTCTGGCGCACGCTACCCCGGTTTCTTGAAGAAGCCGGGGTTTTTGCTGTGAACTAATTTCAGAGGGTTTTAAACTTGTCTGTGATGCGTTCCATGGCGGCTTCTACGTTTTCACGGCTGTTAAAGGCTGAAATGCGGAAATATCCTTCCCCGGCTGCACCAAAACCGGAACCTGGTGTTCCTACTACATTACAGGTTTGCAGTAATTTATCAAAAAAGTCCCAACTTGATAGACCGCTGGGGGTTTTGACCCATACATAGGGGGCATTGACACCACCATAAACTGTGAGTCCGGCGGCGGTCAATTTTTCGCGAATGATTTGGGCGTTTTCTAGGTAGAAATTTACGAGTTGTTGGATTTGGGATTGTCCGTCGGGGGAATACACTGCCTCGGCTCCCCGTTGTATAATGTAGGAGACTCCGTTAAATTTGGTGGACTGGCGGCGGTTCCACAGCTTCCACAGCTCGACATCAGACCCGGAGGAGGTTTTTGCCATTAATGTTTTGGGAACGACGGTGAAGGCGCAACGAGTGCCGGTAAAACCAGCATTTTTGGAGAAGGAACGGAATTCGATCGCACATTCACGAGCGCCTTCAATTTCATAGATGGAGTGAGGTAGGCTGGGGTCGGTAATAAAGGCTTCGTAGGCGGCATCAAATAGGATAATTGAACGGTTGGCGCGGGCGTAATCAACCCATTGTTTCAGGTGTTCTTTGGTGGCTGTAGCGCCTGTGGGGTTATTGGGGAAACACAGATAAATTAAATCGACGCGATCGCTAGGAATTTYGGCGGTAAAATTATTCTCGGCGGTAATGGGAAGGTATAGCAACCCCTCATATTCCCCACGCTCATTGACGGGTCCGGTATTTCCTGCCATGACGTTGGTATCTACATAGACGGGATAGACTGGATCGGTGACGGCAATGGTGTTATCTTTGCCAAAAATATCGAGAATGTTCCCAGTGTCGCATTTGGAACCGTCAGAGATAAAGATTTCCTCTGGGTCAATATCGCCGCCTCTGGCTTGAAAGTCATGTTGGGCAATTTTTTCGCGCAACCAGCTATAACCCTGTTCTGGTCCATAGCCCTTGAATGTAGAGCGATCGCCCATTTCCTCAACGGCTTTAATCATAGCAGTTCGGCAGGCTTCTGGTAAAGGTTCGGTGACATCACCAATTCCCAGTTTAATTATTTGTGCGTCGGGGTTGGCTTCCGCAAAGGTATTAACCCGCCGGGCGATTTCTGGAAATAGGTAGCCAGCTTTGAGTTTTAGGTAATTATCGTTAATAGTTGTCATCGTTACTGTGCAAACACTCTCCAACAGCTTACCGCCTAGGGGGGACGTGCGATCGCTTATTTGTAAACACAGTCTTTGTAGGGTCCTTCCAACCAGGAAGATATCGGAGTCAACGACACCTCGGAATAATTAAGGGTTATTTGGGAGCAATTAACCACCCCAAAATTCCCTGTAGGGTGCG
The DNA here is from genome assembly GCF_046480465.1 of Arthrospira sp. PCC 8006. NCBI lineage: Bacteria > Bacillati > Cyanobacteriota > Cyanophyceae > Oscillatoriales > Microcoleaceae > Arthrospira > Arthrospira sp. PCC 8006. The sequence goes on along the minus strand of NZ_PKGG01000104.1, from coordinate 6,419 downwards.
TCAAACCTGGCATATATAGTGGTCAACGACACCTCGAAATAATTGACGCACCATCTTAATGTAGGGTGCGTCAAACCTGGCATATATAGTGGTCAACGACACCTCGAAATAATTGACGCACCATCTTAACTGTATCGCCTGTTGTTAATTCCGGAGATTCATAGAGACTTAAACTGAGGCATATTGTTCACTAATTTCTAGCAAAAATTTAGTCAAACTATTCCGCTCTGATTCCTGGGGTAACATTTTCAATAAATCTCCCCCATTCAATAAATCCCGCCTGTATTTGGCTAAATCTTGGTACTTAACATAGTTATGGTTCCAGAGAATTCTGTCATCAGTAAATATTCCCCACGACCAGATGAATAAACCCGCGCCACCCCACCAGGGAATTAATGGATAATTGTGGTGGGTATAATGTAGACTGAAATTAGATCACTTCTAAGGTAGGATTACCTTGTTCATCTACCCAGGCGATTTGGGTAATTCCCCGGCGACGGGCGGACTCTCGGAGGGCGAGTAAATCATCGGAAATACTCAATTCCATTTGTACCTGTGCATCCTGGGACTGACGCAAATCTTGTGCATAAGCAAAGGCGGCGACTTCAGCTTGAGGGGTTTTGGGAACCACCAAACAATCACCGGAGGGAATATCAGAGGGAAGCTCTCCCATGTCTAATAATACCTGATGCAGTTCCTCAATGGTGAGGGAAAAGCCAATACTGGGTTTAGTTTCTCCCTGTGGGTGATAAAGTCCTAAAAGCTGGTCATAACGTCCGCCGCGACCTAATACTCGTGAACCCGAATGACTATCACTGACTACAATAAAGACAATGCCTGTGTAGTAGTCAAAAGTCTGAATCAGACTGAGATCTAGGGTGATGGACATGGGAGATAGAGTATCTGGTCGCCATTTCTGATATTGATTGAGACCATCAATTAAGGATTTTAGGTTGTTGAGGGCAGATCTTTGGCTGTCGTCTAGGTCTAGTTGGGAAACCTTGGCTAAAACGTCTTCAGGACGACCGCGCAAGTCAAAGAGGAATAAAGCCCGTTGTCGCAATTCTGGCGACATGGAAAGGGTTTCCAGGGTAATTCTATCGAGATTAGCGATCGCCTGTCGAACTTGATCGCGTAACGGTGGCGCAAAGGGAGATAAAAGCGATCGCGTTAATCCAGCTTCCCCTAGGATAAACTGTGGGTTTTGTAAGTTGAGCGATCGCAAACAGTCCCATAGCAGCAATAAAACTTCCCAGTCAGCCCGGACTCCATCAGCCCCAAGTAATTCTACCCCAGCCTGATAAAATTCTAACTGCGTACCATGTCCCGTCTCTCCACCCTTGCGGAAGATATTAGCATTGTAATACAGACGTTGCGGCCAGTGGTCATTCCCCGCCATGCGAGAAACCGCCGCCCTAGCAATAGAAGCCGTTAATTCCGGGCGCAGTCCCAAACCTTCATTTTCTGCATCTTGTAATTGGATGACTGTTGAACGTTGTACCGCCCCCCCAGCCATGAGGGTATCAAGCCTTTCTAGGGTAGAGGTAATAATGCGATGATAGCCCCAGCGATGAAATACTTGCTGTAGTCGGCGTTCAATCCAAATTTTTTGGGCTACATCGAGAGGAAGTAGATCTCGCGCACCCGGTGGCGGTTGATGAATCATGGGATTAAAAAAAGTAGTACAAAATTAGGGGACGGCTTACAGATTATTACAGATTACCTGCAATTGAGTCGATTTATTCACAATGGCGGCCTTCACTTTTTCTTACTCCCGCCAAATAGTCGCCCTAATAAACCGCCGCTTCCTGAAGCTGACTTTTTACTTTTACCTTTGACACTAGAGGAGGTGGTAGCTGTTTTCTGAATTAGTTGTTGGGCTTCGATCGCTTCCGGCTGATTTGGATCAATACTTAGGGCTTTTCTAATATGGGGTGTACCTAATTTAGGCTGATTTTGTTTAATATAAATCAACCCTAATAGACCATGACAACGGGGGTGTGACGGTTCCCGTTTTACCGCGTCTTTGAGTTCCAGAATAGCTTTAGCATAGTTGCTAGTTTCCATTAACTGGACGGCGCGATCGCAAGCCTTATCGACAAAAGATGTTTTCACCGGTCGGGGTGGCGGCGCTTCCTCTGACTTAGCTTCTGCTGGTGGGGGTGGCGGCGTGGGTGTAGCGACCACATTACCCGATCGCGATCGCATTAAATACACTAAATTCAGTTCGCTAATTTCACCAATTCTAGCCAGGGCTTGTTTCGGGGATTCATACTGTTGTTCCACCAGTTCCTGTAAACTGGTTTCATAGGCTTGATTAAAATCACCTATGGTCTGTAGCTGTTTAGCTGCTTCTGTCGATATTTCAATACTATTGGGGTCTTTTTTAATGCGATCGGCTATGGTGTTTATTAACAATTCATATTCTCGTTTATCATCATCCTTAGAAAATTTGTTATAAGCCGGACTCACCAATTTCGCCAATAATTCTTTCCCCAATTCCTTATCTTCAGTTTCCTGAAAAGCCGAAGTATCTGGATGCAAACGACGCGCAATCCTCATATATTGTTTGCGAATAGCATTAAAATCAGCATCTATTTTAATACCTAAAATAGCATGATTGTCCGTAATTCCAAGCTGGAATAATCCTTGATTTATTTTAAATGACATAGTATTCGCCTTTGGGTATCTGAGAAATGCTAAGTTAAATTCTGATTTTCAGTGATATTTATGGGATTATAACTAGATGCAACCATATCGAGGATATTCCATATAACCCTCAACCGGAAAGCATAACAGTTAAGCCTGGCACAATTACGGATGATTAGCTAGTTAAGCCCACAGACATAACCGGATCACCGTATCTGTGTGTACATCTGACCGCAATCAACTCAAGCCCAACTGCTGCTCAATCTTATTTTGACATATTTTCTGACTGATTGGTGATTCTCCTGTGGGAGTCAAAAGCTACCAGGAAGATAAGGGGGGTGTTTCTAAAAGGGCTTTACTAAGGCTAGAATGTAGGGAACCATTGGTAGCTAAAATGCGCCCAGATTTTATGTCAAAAGGACTCTGATCATAGGCTGTTACCTTTCCCCCAGCTTCTTGGACTAAGACCACCCCCGCCGCCAAGTCCCAGGGAGACAGTCCTCTCTCCCAATAACCATCTAAACGTCCGCAGGCGACATAGGCTAAATCTACAGAAGCAGACCCACCACGCCTGACTCCCTGAGTTAGGTGGGTTAGATAACAAAATTCGGCATAATTATTATCTGGGGTTTCGCGACGGTCATAAGCAAACCCTGTCACCAATAGACTTTTATCTAGGGAATTGGCTTGAGAGACCTTGATGGGTTTACCGTTACAGGTCGCACCATGACCGATCGCACCCTGGAATAATTCATCATGAAAGGGATTATATACCGCACCGACCTGGGGGACTCCATCAATCAAAAGGGCGATCGAGGTGGCAAATGCTGGATACTGATGAGCATAGTTAGTAGTACCATCGAGGGGGTCGATCGCCCACAAATAGCGGCTGCTAGTATCCCCCAAACTACCAGACTCTTCCGTAAGAATACCATGACTGGGAACATGACGCTTGAGAACCTCCAAAATCGCCGCTTCTGAGGCTTTATCGGCTTCTGTGACTAAATCTCCTGAGCGTCCTTTCTCTTGAATATCTTGTAAATTACCCCAGTAATACTTTAAGACCGTACCCCCCGCAGTCGCTGCTAGGGTAGCCACATCTAAAAATGTTTGTAATTGTTCTTGAGTCATATTGGCAAAAATTCCATCAGTTTCTGGTCACAGATTCAGACAATAACCCGATTAATCAATAATAATTTTGAGAGTAGCGAAACCCTGCGGTTGGGGATAAGTTTTGATGATATAGGGAATCTGAAATTGATTAATTTTCGCTTACCCCCAGACTGTCGGCTGCCTCTTTTTCAGTCAGGACTGTTGTTGGCGAAACTCAGCGGGGGTAAATCGCATAGGTTGTTCTGGGTTCCAGATACCTAACCCCATGATTCTAGCCCACCGTTGGGCATTGTCAAGACGTTGGCTGTATTTGTTGTTGTAAATTCCGGCTTCAGCGAGGGCGTAACCTTGTTTAACCAATTCCTCATTAACCAGAATTTCATCGCGCCATATATATGCTAATAGGCGATCATAGCGATCGCTTTCCATTTGGTCTAATTCTAATAGCACCTGCTGTCCCTGACAAAGCTGCTGTAGCCTTCGTTTAGCTTCCATTCCCCAGGGGTCTTGTCTTAGGTCCGGGGCATTAATGCCAATCAGTCTTACCCGCTGTAATCTGGGTATATTCTCGGTAGGACTGACAATTTCTATGGTCTGACCACTAACCACCCGTTCTACTCTGACAGTCATACCTGTGGGCATTTCCGGCGGTTCAGAACACCCAACCCCCACGATACCCCACAACAGGAGTAACAGTCCGGTAAGCATCAATCTCAGTGGCTTATGACTAATCTTCATCTAAGGGCAACCCCGATCGCACCTTACCTTTACCAAAGTAGCGACCAAACTGGAGTTCGTAGACTTCATCCTCGTCCTGGGTTTCCACTTCCAGGTCTGAACGGGGATAGCTCACACAGAGCAAAGCATATCCTTCCTCCTGTAGTTCTGGAGATAATCCCATCGCCTCCGGCTGATACAACTCTCCTGAAATCACCCGCACCGCGCAAGTTGTACAAGCACCATTGCGACAAGAATAGGGTAAATCTGAACCCTGATTTTCTGCACATGGGAGGATGTAGCGATCCTCTGGAACTTGCACACAGTAGGACTTATCCCTTTGGCGATCGTTAATACGAATTGTATGATAGGCGGACATAATATCAGTTCTTGCATTTTTTTTCACAGCCCCTCCTATCATAGGAGATTTTAGCCACAAACAAGCAACAGCCAACAGACAACAGACAACCACCCACCGCCAATTTATCAAAAATCATGGGTCTAAAACCCCGCCCTAGAAGCAGCAATTCTCATTTTGGCGAAAAACTGTTCAAGTCCCCAGTATCCCTGTATAGTAATGGCATCTGAAAAACCCAGGAGGGCMAGAGCTGTTGAAAAAGCCAGGTTGGTTTGACACCGTAGTGGGGTCTGTCCGCCAGTGCTTGTCGTCGCTACCAGACAAGCGAACGGGTAAAAATCGTCGCTATGGAATGGAGGATGCCGCCTTAAGCGCGTTGAGTGTTTTTTTCACTCAAACGCCGTCGTTTCTGGCTTATCAACGTCTGATGGAGGGCAGCAAAGGCAAGAGCAATGCCCAAAGTTTGTTTGGAGTTCATCGGATTCCCTGCGACAACCAGATCCGGGATTTATTAGATCCAGTGTCCCCAGACCACCTGTTTCCGGTGTTTGAGGAAGTTTTACAAGTGTTGGAAGCCCAGGGGCAATTGGAAGGCTTCCGTTCCCTAGCCGGCAGTCTATTAGTAGCGTTGGATGGCACAGAATACTTCAGTTCCCGCAAAATTCACTGCCCCCACTGCTCAAGGCGCACCCTAAAGTCAGGAGAAACCCATTACTTCCATAGCGTCGTCACCCCAGTCATCGTGGCTCCAGGACAGACTCGTGTGATTCCCTTGGCTCCTGAATTTGTCGTGCCCCAAGATGGTCATGACAAGCAAGATTGTGAGAATGCAGCTGCCAAACGCTGGCTATCGCGGCAAGGGCAACGCTTAAGGGCTTTAAACGTTACGGTTTTAGGGGATGACCTCTATTGCCACCAACCGTTGTGCCTGCAGTTTATCGAGCAGCAACTTAACTTCATCCTGGTCTGTCGCCCCGAGTCTCACAGTACCCTCTATGAACACCTAGAGGGCATCGAACTCCCAACCATCACGACCCAGAAGTGGACGGGTAAAGTTGAGAAAACCTATACCTACCGCTATCTCAACGGAGTGCCTCTGAGAGATAGCGATGATGCCCTGCTAGTCAACTGGTGTGAACTCACCGTTACTACGGCTGATGGCAAGGTGACCTATCAGAACTCCTTTGCCACCAGTTATTCTCTTAGCGATGACAATGTAGCAGACGTGGTTCTAGCCGGGCGGACTCGCTGGAAAGTTGAGAATGAGAACAACAATACCCTCAAGACCAAGGGCTACCATCTAGAACACAATTTCGGCCATGGCCAGCAGCATCTTTCCTCCTTGCTGGCGACCCTCAACATCCTCTCGCTGCTCTTCCATACCCTGCTGGAGTTGCTCGATGACAAGTACCAGTTACTACGAGCGCACTTGCCCACCCGCCAAACCTTTTTTGATGATTTGCGGGCGTTGACCCGTTACCTGTACTTCGACAGTTGGGAGCACCTTCTGACCTTTATGCTTGAAGGTCTCGAGTTAGACATCCCGCCCGATAGCAGTTGAATTTCCATAATGAGAATTGCT
>NZ_PKGG01000205.1:0-9498 GCF_046480465.1 Arthrospira sp. PCC 8006 | reverse complement strand
GTACTCGACAGAACGACTATTTTTCTTGAACCTGGGATATCCTTTCTTGCCGGGAACTTGCTGGCGGCAGTTTTCAAAAAAACGAGAAATTGAAGACCAGGCACGTTCGGCCGAAGCTTGACGAGCCGTACTGTTGAGTTCTCGAACCAAGTCATACTCTCGAGCAAGGACTCGACAGTATTTGTTAAGGTCGTATTTGTTAACACCTCGGTTGTCCATCCAATAGCGCAGTGCTTTGTTGCGAACGAATTGTGCGGTTCGGATCGCTTCTTCAATCGCTGCGTATTGGTGGGACTTCCCTTTAACTTTGAACTCGAGAACAAGCATGGCTCGAACAGACTCTATGCTGTTCACCATAGCACAAAATGCTTGGCTAAGTGAAAGCCGCCCTAGAAGGGCGGGGTTTTAGACCCATGATTTTTGATAAATTGGCGATCGAAGTATTAGGCAAAAATGCGGCTTCGGAAAAGTATCAATCTCTAGCTGATAGTTTTTTGGGACGGGAGGGAGTAGAAATACTTGACCCTACCAATTTGACTGGGGAATGCGATCGCCGCCAAGAGTTTGTGGAGGAGTTTAAATCCACTGTAGACCGGGTGCTGTCTATTAGCAACGCCCGCACTTTGATTAACATTCCTGATTAGCCTATTTATTATCGAGCATCAATAATTAGGTGCTGGTCTCTCGAAAAACTCTAAATTTATGGCTCAGAGATGGATCTTCTAGGCGAAGCATACCATCTCGCTTATATGGCTTAAAGTTTAGCGGTCAACGATTAATCTTTAATCCTCAACCCTTAAACCTTAGACCATTAACCCTCAACTAATAAAAGTTAAACCTCGATTAAATCCTGGGGTTTGGTTATGGGTTCCATAAAACCTTGAGTTTATCCACCAGGCTGGGAGGTCAGCACCTTTTTATGAGATGATTGATACTGTTTTTTGGTGGTTGGTATGAGTCGATCTGGGGATACAGAGGGGGACAGAAAATCTTATACTCAAGGCGATCGCCAATTTTTATAGCCTATTTGTTGACTCGTAGGCGAAAATTGGCTATATTGTCAACACAAGTATCAATTTGATATAATGTTGGAACTATCTGCATTAGGACTACTACAGCGCGAACCTTTACACGGCTACCGACTGAAGCAGCGCCTAGAGCTGTTTATGGGAAGCTGTATCAGCGTTAACTATGGTGCAATTTATCCCTTGCTGAAACGTTTGGAAGAACGGGGATATATTCAAGTTATCCTAGAAGAGGCAGGGGACGCAGGTTCGAGTCGGAAGGTTTATGGTATTACCGCCGCCGGGCGTGAGCGATGGTTATACAAAATGCTAGAACAGCCGCAAGAGAGTTGGGTTAAAAGCCGTTCTAGGTTTCTAATTAAGTATTTCTTTTTTAGTGACTTAAGTATACAAAATCGCCTGAGATTGTTAGAATATCGCCTCAGAGCTTGTCAGCAAAGGATGGCATATCTGAACCAGAAAGAGGTTGAATATGTGCCGGTTGACTCCTATCAATCAGATATTTGGCAAAGGGCGAAGTTTTTGTTAGATTCAGAGTCTAAATGGCTCGAAAAAACCTACGATAATTTGCAACAAGAACTAGGGGGTGGTGATTCTCTATCTTCAGACAGATCACAATTGTGAATAGCCGAGATCTACAATGGCAGTAGACTAGGGAATTGACAGTAAAATTTTGCCGCCAACAATTATAATCATACTACAATTTATTATGTCTTATCCATCATCAACAGAATCATCAAACTCGAATTATCATCAGTCGGTCGTGGAAGTTGAGGGGAGTGGTGAACATTCGCCAATAGAAAACCAAAATCAGATAGAAAGCGATCGCCATTCGGAATCAGAACCTAGTAATAAATCGGGTTGGGTATCAGTGACCGTAGGAATATTACTAGCCCTAGGAGTAGGCTTTGCTGGGGGTCAGTGGTGGTACTCCAGTAAAGCGCAAGCGGACACTACCCCAGCGGCGGCGAGTAATTCCCCCCAAAGACCGAGGGGAGTTCCGGTGAGAGTCACCAGCATAGAAACTAGGAACTTTCAGGATGCTGGGGAATTTGTGGGGACTCTGGAAGCGCGGGAGTCGGTGGAAGTAAGATCGGAAATAGAAGGGAGAATCACGCAAGTATATGTTAGGTCAGGGGAGATGGTAAATCAAGGGCAGGCGATCGCCCGTTTAAGAAGTGATGACCTAGAAGCGCAACTACGACAAGCCCAAGCCAACCTAGTGCGAACCCAAGCCAGAGTAGCAGAATTACAAGCCGGAAGTCGCCCGGAAGAAATTGCGGAAGCCCGTGGGAGATTAGCGGAATCTGTCGCCCGTCTAAATGATGCTCAATCTGGTAGTTTACTAGCAGAAATCAATCAAGCCCAAGCCCAAATAGATGCCAATATAGCAGCAGCAGAGTTAGCGGAAAAACGGGTAACTAGATTTCAAGAACTCACGGAAGCCGGGGCAATTTCCAGAGATGAATTTGATGCTTTAGTGTCGCAAAAACAAACCGCCCAAGCGAATCTGAGAGCTGCCGAAAGACGACTAGAACAATTACAGCAAAATCGCCAATCAGAAATAGCCCTGAGAGAAGCGGGAGTCGAACAATCTCAACAGGCGTTAAGACGCTTAGAAAGTGGCACGAGACCCCAAGAAATCGACCAAGCGGAAGCCCAAGTAGCGGAAGCCGCCGCCCGTGTTCGCCAGTTAGAAGTGCAGCTACAAGAGACGACTGTACAAGCACCTTTTACGGGGATAGTTGGTGATGTGACAGCGAGACCGGGAGACTTTGTTAACCGGGGTGCGACCTTAACCAGTCTGACAGAAAACGATCGCTTAGAACTGAGATTATCTATTCCCCTAGAACGCCAAGGCGACCTACGGGAGGGACTAGCAGTAGAAATGCAGGACCCCCAAGGTCAACCTATCGGAACCGGACGCATTAGCTTTATTTCCCCCACGGTAAATCCTAATTCTCAAAGTATCTTAGCCAAAGCCACATTTACTAATCCTGACGGACTGCTCCGCACAGGTCAATTCGTGAGGGCGCGGGTAATTTGGAATGAAAAACCGAACACAGTAGTTGTACCGATGACCGCCGTACAATTTTCTGGAGATGAAAGGTTTGTATTTACCACGGAAGGGGGAGAAAATCCCACCGCGAAAAGGCAGGTAATTCGCTTAGGTTTAATTAGAGACCAATATGCGGAAGTGGTGGAAGGTTTACGACCCGGTGAACAACTGATAGTTTCCGGGATTCAAAGACTGTCAGATGGTGCTGCTATCAATCCTCAAAATTAACTGGGGGCGAGAATCATAGCCAATAAGTAGTGAGGGTAAATTGTGTTTACAAATTTCTTTATTAAACGTCCAGTTTTTGCCACTGTCTGTTCCCTGGTAATCATCCTAGTGGGTTTTGTGGGATTTACCCGACTACCTGTGCAAGAATTTCCGAGCATTGATCCTCCGGTTGTCAGAGTTAGGACTACCTATCCGGGGGCGAATGCGGAAGTAGTCGAAACAGAAGTTACGGAAATTCTGGAGGCGGCTATTAACGGGGTTCAAGGACTAAGAACGATGACCTCCTCCAGTAGAGAGGGGCTAAGTTCTATCAATGTTGAGTTTGAATTGGAACGGGATTTAGAAGTAGCCGTCCAGGATGTTCTCTCCCGTGTGTCTAGGGCGACGGGGCGACTACCTTCTGATGTGAATAACCCGGTAGTTTCTAAGGATGGTAGCGACGACGATCGCATTATGTGGATTGCCATATATGGCGATCGCTTTAGCACCTTAGAACTCAGTAATTATGCCGACCAATTCCTGAGAAATTCCCTAGAAACCGTTAACGGAGTCGGCAGTATTTTCATAGGTGGGGAACGTCGCTACGCCATGAGAATTTGGCTAGATGCCAAACGTATGGCAGCCCGTAATGTGACCCCCCTAGACGTAGAAAATGCCCTACAGAGACAAAACGTAGAAATCCCTAGCGGTCGCATCGAAGGGGAGACCATGGAATTTCCCGTCCGCACCCTAGGAAGACTACAAAACCCCCCTGAATACGAAGACCTAATTATCAGGCGCAACCCCGACGGTACACAAATACGCATCGGAGATATTGGCTATGCAGAAATCGGCGCAGAAAGCGATCGCACCATTGCCAGATTCAGGGGTCAACCCGCCGTTACCATAGGAGTTAGTAGACTTTCCGACGCGAACCTTTTAGAAGTAGCTACAGGGGTGAAGGAAAGAATGAAAGAACTTTCCCAAAACTTCCCCGACGGCATGAGTTATACCGTAGCAGTAGACTACTCGGAATTTGTGCAAGTTGCCATTGATGAAGTATGGCAAAGTCTCCTGTTAGCCATATCCCTGGTGGTATTAGTTATCTTCCTATTTCTGAAAAACTGGCGGGCTACCCTAATTCCCACCATCACCATTCCCGTCTCATTAATCGGCGCATTTGGTGCCATGTTTTTTCTGGGATTTTCGATTAATGTCTTGACCCTATTTGCCCTAACTCTAGCCACGGGATTAGTGGTAGATGATACCATTGTGGTTTTAGAAAATATCGTCCGCTATATTGACGAGAAGAAAATGCACCCTTTCCAGGCTGCCATTCATGCCATGGGCGAGGTTGTCTTTGCTGTAATTGCCACTACTGTGGTGCTAATTGCCGTATTTGTGCCCGTCAGTTTTTCCGGGGGAGCCACCGGACAAATTTTTAATGAATTTGCCATCACCCTAGCCATTTCTGTGGTGTTCTCATCCTTCGTTGCTCTCACCTTAGCGCCCGCTGTTTCGGCGATTATCTTAAAACCATCCCACAGCAGTAACAACCTGTTGATGAGGCTGCTATCAGCCCCTCTGAACGCCTTTGATTGGCTCCTCGATCGCATCGCCAATATCTATGATGCCAGCCTGCGATTATTGATATCATTTAAACCTGTGATTTTGCTGGGTTTTGTAGCATCTCTAGGCCTCACAGCTTGGCTATTTGTACAATTGCCTCAAGGGTTTTTGCCAACGGAAGATAGGGGGCGAATTTTTGTGCCGATTAATGCTCCCGAAGGTGCAAGCATAAACTATACCAATAATGTGGTTAGGGAAGTTGAAGAAATCTTAGCTGATGTGCCGGAAATGCGGGCATTTTTTACCCTAACCGGATTTGGGAGAGGCGCAGCCCAAGCTAACCGAGGCTTTGCTTTTACTAGCCTTGTCCCCTGGTCAGAACGTACAGAACCGGAACAGTCTCAACAGGCGATCGTCCGACGTTTATTTGGCAAGTTTTCCCAAATTACCGATGCCATGGTATTTGCCATTAACCCGAGTTCACTACCAGGGAGTCGCCTCGGTCAACCTGTACAATTTGTGCTTCAGGGAAATGATATTACCGAGTTAGCACAAGTTTCTGAACAATTGGCTATGGCGGCGAATGAATTACCTCAATTAGTGAATATGGACACCGATTTAAAGCTGAATAAGCCGGAATTAGTCCTAGAGGTAAATAGAGCCCAAGCTGGAAATTTGGGGGTTTCTGTGCAAGAAATAGCCCGGACTTTGCAAATTATGTTGGGTGGTCGGGAAATTACCAATTTTAACCAGGGAAATCAACGTTATGAAGTGATAGTTAGGGGACAGTCGGAATTTCGGGCTAGTCCTGAAGATATTGGGGAAATATCTGTGCGATCGGAGTCCGGTCAAATGATCCCCCTCAGTAATTTGGTGACTATCCGTGACTCGACTCTACCACCACAAATTAACCACTTTAACCGCTTCCGGTCGGCGACTTTAGAAGGTAGTGCCGCCCCTGGATATAGTCTCGGTGAAGCCTTGGAAGCTCTCCAAGATTTAGCCGATCGCACTATTCCTGATACCATGAGAACAGACTTAGCTGGAGAGTCCCGCGAGTTTAGTCAGGCTGGAGATGCGACAATTTACATTTTCGGGTTGTCCCTAGCGTTTATTTTCCTAACTTTGGCGGCGCAGTTTGAAAGTTTTGTCGATCCATTGGTGATTTTATTAGCCGTCCCCCTATCCCTATTAGGTGCTTTTGGGGCGCTATGGTTGGCGGAATTGGAGTTAAATATTTATAGCCGCATTGGTTTGATTATGTTAATCGGACTTTCGACTAAAAACTCGATTCTCATTGTGGAATTTGCTAACCAACTGCGGGAAATGGGGCGGTCTATTAGTCAGGCGGCGATCGAAGCTGGAAAAGTCCGATTTCGCCCCATTTTGATGACGGCTTTATCAACTATTTTTGGGGTGATGCCTCTGGCTTTTGCGACGGGTGCGGGTGCGGTTAGTCGGGTTTCTATTGGTATGTCAGTAATGGGAGGAATGCTGGTTTCCACTCTACTGAGTTTGTATATTGTGCCAGTGTTTTATATCATTGCGACCACTTTACAGTCCCGTTTAGTTGGTGACAAACACCCCGCAGCCCGTCAGGTTTCAGAGCCTGTTTATTATGCCCCGGAAAATGCCAATGGTAACGGTTACACTATCATAACTGGCAATGGTAATGGCAATGGTAATGGTAATGGCAATGGCAATGGCAAAACCAAAACCACTGTTAATAAACCTGTAGAAACAGCCCCCAAATCCAGTCATGATAGTTCCCAAAACTGATTAAACCGAAACGGTTTAGACACCATTAATTAAAGCCACCAAGCCGAAAACAATAAATAAACATCCACTGGCGGCGGTAATGGTGCGTTCAGAAATGCGACCGGCAATTATGCGGCCTCCTAAAACGGCGATCGCTGCCGAGATACTATGCCCTAAAATCACCCCGGATATTACTCCCACGGGGTGATAAGTGGCTGCTAAAGCAATGGTAGCAATCTGAGTGCGATCGCCCCACTCCCCGATAAAAGTTAAAGTAAACGCTTCCAGCAATATCCCCAGCTTCGACTTCTTTTTAGCTAAATTCGACCCAGCCACCGCCTTCATAGCCTCCTCTTCTTCCTCACCACAGGACTGAGAGGATGGCATTTGACTAGCTTGGTATAACAATTTAATTCCAAATACACTAAACAGGAAAATGGTCGCCCAGTGGAGATAACTAGGCGGCAAGAAAGCCACCACTCGACCCATAACGACAGCAATAATTGTCATAGATGCCAAAGCTGCTATCACCCCGGCAAAAACCAGCCTTCTGGGGTATCGCATTGACAAAATAGCAGCGATAAAAAAGGTTTTATCACCTAATTCCGACAAGCTAATCAATAAAAGTCCCGCTGTAAATGCAGTTAACATATTATCAGTATTTCCTCCCTTAGAATAGATAGGACAGGGGGGCATCTAAGAACAGCCCCAGGTTATTATATCATTAATTAGATGAAGATTTCCGGTTAAATTGGAGGGGGATATATCAAGAGCAAATTTCATAAATTAATCATATTGCCTTCATTCCACTTTCATATTTTCCGAAATCCGATAATATCAACCCATTACAAATGAGTAAGATGATAGTGATTATGGAGAGTCCCCCTACCAGAACCGAGAGCGATCGCAGTAGGTTGAGCCTTGAATTGTGCCAAATCCGTCCCTAGCAGGAGTAAAATGGTAAAGAGGGAATGGTATTCTCGGCAGGTGGCTCCAGAAGCTGTGCCGAGAGGACAAGCCACCCTGCCACCAGTGGAAACAATTATATCTTTTAGGTTTCTTATGTCATTTCAGCCCAGATCTAGCGGCATTTTACTACACCCTACCTCCCTGCCAGGTCGATATGGCATCGGGGATATAGGACCCAATGCTTATCAGTTTGTGGACTTTCTCAGAGACAGTCACCAACAGCTTTGGCAAATCCTGCCCCTAGGTCCAACCGGGTTTGGTAATTCTCCTTACCTTTCCTATTCCGCCTTTGCGGGAAATCCTCTGTTAATCAGTCCTGATATGTTAGCCGAGACAGGACTACTGACCAAAAAAGATTTAGACAAAATCCCCACCCTACCTACAGATATGGTGGATTTTGACCGGGTAAAAGAACTGAAAACCCCCCTATTTCTCAAAGCCTTCCAGAATTTTCGGAAACAGGAACCATCAGACCTTCATGGAGAATTTGATGAGTTTTGCCGCCAGAAAAGCTACTGGCTAGATGACTATGCGTTTTTTATGGCTCTCAAAGATGCCCAAGGCGGAGCCAGTTGGCACACTTGGGATGATGAAATTTCCCGGCGCAAGCCAGAAGCGATGAAAAAATGGCAGGAAAAACTGGGCGAAGAAATCTTTTTCCATAAGTATCTGCAATTTACCTTCAATCGTCAGTGGGCGAATTTGAAGCGCTACGCCAACGAACAAGGAATCCAGATTTTTGGGGATTTGGCGATTTATGTAGCCCATGATAGTGCTGATGTGTGGTCTCATCCTGAAATTTTCTGTTTGGACGGAGAAACCGGAGAAGCGTCTTTAATGGCAGGAGTCCCACCAGATTACTTTAGCGAAAGTGGGCAACTGTGGGGTAATCCGGTTTATAACTGGGATCGCCTTAAACAAAATGGGTTTGATTGGTGGGTGCATCGTATTCAATCGATGTTGGATTATGTAGACCTAATTCGGATTGATCATTTCCGGGGTCTGGAGTCTTTTTGGGCAGTTCCCCAAGGCGAAACTACTGCTATCAATGGTGAGTGGGTAAATGCACCGGGAGAGGATCTATTCCACACGATTGAGGAAAAGTTAGGGCGGCTGCCGATTATTGCTGAAGATTTGGGGATTATTACGCCAGAGGTGGAAGCCTTGCGGGATAAATTTGAGTTACCTGGTATGAAGGTGCTACATTTTGCATTTGATTCGGGACGGGATAACCCCTATTTACCCTATAACTACACTTCCCCTAATTGGGTGGTGTATACGGGAACCCATGATAATGATACGACTGTGGGCTGGTTTAATAATCGATCGCTTAAACAACAAGCCTATGTAACTCGTTATTTGGGTTATTTAGGTGAGGTGCTAAATGATGGCATTCACTGGGATATGATTCGGCTGGCTTTGTCATCGGTGTCTAATCAGGCAATTTTGCCCCTACAAGATGTGGTGGGATTGGGAAGTGAGGCTAAAATGAATAAACCCAGTACCGCTGAGGGTAACTGGGCTTGGCGTTGTGAACCTGGGTTGCTAACTGATGAAATTGGCGATCGCCTGAAGTTCTGGACAGATACCTACGGACGCGCGCCTAGATAATCCTAGATAATAAGGTGAACTAGGAACTGGGAAGATCGGCGGTTTCGTCGCTATTCCCAGCCTTAAATACGGCTTCCTGGACCATTCCTGGTTCCCCTAAGCGTCTGGCTTCGCCGTTGTTGACTTTCACCAATACGCCCCCGGCATTTCCGGCTACTACTACCACTTGGGTTTTAGCTTTCCAGGTTTTTTKAGTGCCACCGGGTAATATTCCCTGAAATTCGGTTTTTACGTCTATTTCCATCAGTACCCAAGACTCGTCCTTAACCACTATTCCCACTTCAACATCTTGGCTAATAG
>NZ_PKGG01000505.1:0-699 GCF_046480465.1 Arthrospira sp. PCC 8006 | reverse complement strand
ACCTTTGGGACATTGTTTGCGGGATAGGTTGAAAAACTCAAGAATATCCTCAAAGCCTTGATCTGTAACACTATGTGTACTGTTTGTACTTGCACTCATTTGGCACTAACTCCTAAATGTGCGATCGCTTTTGAGTGCACTAGAGTAACGGTAGAATAGGGGTTATAGCCTTTATGAAGGGTTCAAGTCCCACCGCCCCCACTATCATCAAACCCTTATCCGCACTGCGATCGCAATGCAACACAGGATAAGGGGTTTCCATATATGGACACAACTTGATAATATGGAGACAACTGGACTCGAAGCACTTCCCCGCATCGTTAACCAAGTTAATCAGCAGATGGGCGTGGGTGCGAGTTTTGTCTGAACCGGGATATTTGACATCGTGGTGCAGCCCCACCAACGCCTGATGGTCGCCCAAACCCAACTCGTCAAGAACCCGATTGCACAGGAGCGACCATTGACTTCGACTCAAGTTATGGTGTTGCATAATAGAAAATGATATTCTCAAATAAATCAAGATGGATTGTCCTTATTGCCAAAGCCATAAAGTAGTCAAAAATGGTCATCGTCAGGGAAAACAGAGTTACCTGTGCCGTGAATGTGGTCGCCAATTTCGAGAAAATCCCTGTCCTGGAGGTTACAGTTCTGATGTCAAAGAGCTTGGTGTGAAATTGTCCCTAAATGGCATGGGATTTC
>NZ_PKGG01000047.1:0-29924 GCF_046480465.1 Arthrospira sp. PCC 8006 | reverse complement strand
TACGGTTCTGCTGCTGAATGGGAGGGGTAGACCGTGAGGTCTATCTCGACCCCTAATCAAGGCAGGGAACTCAAGGTCAAAACGCAAAATTGGGAATCTTAATGATTCCTTAACAATTGCGTTGAGAGTAACGGCGATAGCCACCCCCAGTTTTGGGAATCATAACCCCAGGATTGAAGCGGGGAACGGAAGGCGTGAAGTAGAACCTACTACCAAATGCGACCACTGCCAACCATCCATGATTAGGGAAACCGAATGTCCGGCTTGAACCATCGTAATTATTCAGCAGCGAAACAGGTTGATACGCTGCGTTCAAAAGAGCAAGGGGAAAAGTAGGGTAATCATGACATCACCTACACAGACTTTTAAAAGTACCCCGGTGGATAGGACAAATCTAAAGATGGAATGCCCGTATAAACGGAACGTTTAAACCCCCTTTTAGGCTCTCAAGTGGCAGGATGTACCTGCACAGTAGTGAAAGTGTAAGCGTATACCTTTAAGGGGAAAGGATGTGACTGAAAGCCGATGCCTAACTGTAATGGTTAGGATATGCCCACTAGTCACGGTGTGGATATAGAGACTGCGACAATTAGGAGTGTTTACGACGAAAGCGAGTTTAAAGACTACGATGTTGTATTTAGCTCTAAAAGTTGAAGTCACAAAGCAGGAAGTTGTTACCCTGTTCCCGATGTCAAAAGGGGTATCCACATCAGGAGCCGTGTGATGTGAAAGTATCAAGCACGGTTTTGAATTGGAGTTGGGGAAGGCGACTTCCCTTTCGACCATAACGAGCTGCCTCCACCAGTTCAGCAATCCGCCCCCCTTTATGAAACGTTGCATTGTCCAATACTAGAGTCTGACCTGGCTTCAATGTTGGAATTAAGATAAACTCCAACCACAACTCAAACACTGTCCGATTACAACAACCCTCAAAGGTAAAGGGAGATTAGGGGTCGAGATAGACCTCACGGTCTACCCCTCCCATTCAAAACCGTACTTGATACTTTCACCTCATACGGCTCCTAGTCTGATTGTTCCATTTGCTAAGGATACGGCGTTGGCTCTATTTTGCCAAGTGCCGTTTTATCATCGCGGGTGTGGCGGTGTAATAGCTGAAGGTTTTTGTATTCATCCTTTCCGCCTTGGCTTCGAGGTACAATGTGGTCTACTTCAACTAGGTCTGTTGATGCGAAATACTGTCCACACCAGGTACACCTACCTTTTTGTTTCTTGAGTAGTTTAGCTACCCTTATTGGCGTATCGATTGCTTGTCCTCTCCTGGTTGCCCAGTAAGTCCAATTTCCGTCGTATGGTGTTGCGTCGGGGCGTATTAAGGTGTGTCTGACAATTGGGGTCCAGTTATGTTTCCATAATTGGAGTCCTTCTTTGGTCTGGAATAACCAAGATTCCTGTCTTTCATTCCCATTGCTAAGTTTAACCGTTCCATGTCTGAAATAGTTCCTCAGCTTTTCGTAGTTCACCCCTTTGCATCTTGATGCTGTCCATGCCCGTAACATTAACCAGATTATGTTATCCAGTTTCTTGAATGTTCCAGATGAAACTGCTCCTGAGTAGTAGTTTGACCATCCCCGTATTATCGGGTTTAGTTTGTTTATCAGGGCTGACTGAGGTGCTGTTCTATGTTGTTTGATTACACCTTTAATCACTTCTGTATGGGCTTTAACTGCTTTATGGCTGGGTTTTATGTGGGTTTTATGTCCGATTAATCTGCTTGCTGCCCCGCCTGTTTTCCCAGATTTATATTTTCCTACTGGCTGTTGCCTGATATTGACTCCTAGAAAGTCGAACCCTGGTTTTTCTGTTTTACCATCATACTCAATAGATTTGAGCGTGTGGCAGATTCGAGTCTTTTCAGGTTTTATTTCTAAGCCTACAGGTTTTAACCATTCGGTGATTGCAGTTTGGCACTGTTCAATAATTCCTAGGTCTTTTGAGATGACCACAAAATCATCAGCGTATCTTATCAGATTGACCTGTGGGGCCGTTCCTTTGTTAGGATACATTTCTTTAACTAGCCTTTCCATTCCCAACAGTGCGATGTTGGCGAGTATTGGACTTATTACCCCTCCTTGAGGTGTCCCTGCTTCTGTATCCTCGAATACACCGTTGTCTAGCACACCTGCTTTGAGCCATTGTTTCAGGTCTCTTTTTAGGCGGCTTGGACAATGAATTTTGGACAGTAGGTAATCATGGTTTATTCGGTCGAAACATTTCGCTATATCCGCATCAAGAACATAGTATTGTCCTTTATTAATGGCAGCGTAAATCCTGCCTATTGCATCTTGGGCTGACCTGCCTGGTCTGAACCCATAGCTTGTGCCTTCAAATCTCGATTCCCATTCGGGTTCGAGTGCCGACTTCACCAAGGCTTGCCTTGCTCTATCTTGGATTGTAGGAATGCCTAGTGGGCGTTTTTCATCCCTTCCAGGTTTTGGTATCCATACTTTCCTGAGTGTTTTTGCTTTGAGGTTTCCTTTGATTCTCTCGGCTAGTCCAAACCTTTGTTTGGGGGATATTGCTATCATTCCGTCCACTCCGGCTGTTTTCTTTCCTTGACCCGCTTGGGGGGGCGGGTTTATTAAGCTGACTGTTGGGAAGCATGGCTGACCGTGGAACCCGCCCCTACAGCCGCACCGCTAAGAGTCGGGCATAGTATGATTTCACCAATAGACGTTGTAACCTTCTTACCTTGGCATCCTGTCCCGATTTAGCCGCTTGAAATATACTCTTTTGGAGCTTGAAAACTTTCCGTTGAACCTTGGTCCATGGGATGGCCTTCCATGCGTTGTTCGTAGTCTTGATTGGTYTTGGTTTTGCCAAATCCTTTCTTTAAACTCGCTATCGCCATTTGTACACCTACTTGACTCTATTTCTTTACACTCAAACCGTGACCTGTTAGCATATCCCTACCATTACAGTCGGGCGTTGGCTTCTGGTCACATCTCACATCCTCCGAGACTTGCGGTTACACTTATCCCTACTGATATTTCGACCAAATAATCAGAGTCTAGGAGGACTTAAAACGTTCCATTTATATGGGCATTCCATCTTTAGATTTGTCCTTTCCACCGGGGTACTTTTAAAGGTCTGTGTAGGTGATAAAAAGATTTCCCTACTTTTCCCCTTACTCTTTTGAGCGCAGCGTATCAACCTGTTTCGCTGCTCAATAATGACGATGGTTCAAGCCGGACATTCGGTTTCCCTAATCATGGATGGTTGGCAGTGGTCGCATCTGGTAGTAGGTTCTACTTCACCCCTTCCGTTCCCCGCTTCAGTCCTGGGGTTATGATTCCCAAAACTGGGGGTGGCTGTCGCCGTTACTCTTTACTCCCTGATTTCTCAGTTGGTTCATGACCTTGAGTTCCCTGCCTTGTTTGGATTTTTCCAAACGTCGGGACATATAAACAGTTATGAGGATGGTCAGGAGTGCGCTCCTTATATTCAACCAAGGGGTATAAATCCTCACCAGGCAGTTATTTCGGGCATTGCAGCCCTATTTGATGCCTGAACGTCTCGCACCTTTTACCACATTATGGCAAATGATTCAGGGCTGGGCTTGTTTTCTATATATTACGGACGGATACAAAGTTTATCCTTGCTTAATTGAGGATTGCAATCATCTAGTCAGCAAAACGGCTATGACAAGAGTAGAAGGAGAAAACTGCCGTCTGAGGCACTATTTAGCCAGGCTACATCGCAAAACTTTGTGTGATTCCAAGTCCACTGAGATGTTGTACAAATCAATTCGCTTACTTATCTATTATTTGAAGCATGGACAACTTCCTCCGTTCTCTTMATCATTCCTCACTGTGCAATACCGAMRYTCGWGYTGKGTASRKTGGGTGAAACCCWACATCMCWTCTCTGTAACAGCCTGGATTGTTTGAAAACCTCGGAGGGACAAGCGGCGCTGTTTTGGTGGGAACAAAATCAACATCAGCTTGAAGCGATCGCCAGTTCCTCAGATCGGGTCAATTTGGAACCAGGAAGCTCAACAGAACGACAAACTAAAGAACGGATCATTAAACATCCCATCAGCGCTCAACAGCAAACCATTCAAACTCCAGACAACAGAGAAATCGCCTTTCCCCAATGGGTTCAACAGGAACAAAACCCCCAAAACGTATTTAATTGGTTGTGGCGTATGATGCCGGAACTAAGACGACAACAGGATTCGGACGCTCTACTCGACCCTCAACACTACATTTTACCCGACTGTCCGATTCATAGCTATCGTGCCACAGTCTCAGCGATCGCCGGAGCGGTAGACTTTGATGAACGGGGGATTGTCACTCAATACCCTTACTTGCTGCTGTTTACCTTTTCCCCGATTCAGGACTTTATCAAAGCTTCCCGCAAATTTCTAGACTTTTGGGCAGGGTCATACTTGCTACACTATCTAAGCGCTCAACTCTGTTGGTTCGTGGCTGAAACCTACGGTGTAGATGCGGTGATTACCCCCTCGCTTTGGGGACAAGAAATCATCGACGCACTCTTACTCAAAACCTATCCAATTTTTAGAGAAAGCTTTCAAGAACTCAGCCCCGATGGAACAGACCCCCTGACTCGTTTTAAGGATCGTTTGAGTACCACCCTAGCAACCGCAGGCTTTCCCAATACGATAACCATCTTAGTTGGAAGCTCCGAAACCGCACAACAACTCGGAGAAACTTTCTGTGAAAAATTGCGGTCTGAATGGATTGCGATCGCCCAAAATATTAGAGAAGGAATCCCCGATCATCCCATACCCGAACTTAGACAAGGAATTCGCGATCGCACCATCGCATTTCTGCAAAACCCCCAAAATCATAAGCGGATTGAGAAGATCTTAGAAGAATTTTCCCAGTCGGGAGGTCACGACGAACAAAACCGACATGATCTCGAAAACTGGAAGCGGAAAAGCTGCTGGGAATGGCGGGGATTATGGAATGCTCAAATTGACCAAACTTGGCAACCCTACTGGACGGCTGTTCCGTTGGGTGATCCGAATACTTCTCTAATGATTGAGAAAAATGATGACGATCAATTGAGCGAAGACTGGATCAAAAAACCAGAAAAAGTGGCTCAAACTCGCGTGAACAATCCCCCTCCCACAACGGCGGAAAAAATGCTCTACACAACCCTCAATAATGGGACTTGGTGGGGGTAAATTCAATCTCGATGCGGTCAAGCAATTCAAGCGATTAAAAATACTATAACTTGGGCAATTCCCATTTCTCCGGGTGTTCGTTCTACATGATCGGGACAACTGAGCGCCCTACATCCTCAATTTCGATATTCTGGAAACTTCCGGGAAGGATAAGGTTTACCCATCGAGTCGATGCGATTATTTTGGCGATTAATAGCAGAAGTTTATCCAGGATTATTTGACGGATAGGAAATGCTGAACGCTCTAGAATTAACGAAGCGCATGGCTTGGGTTTATGGTGGTGTGCGTGAGTCTTTAATAATTGATTTTAGCAATTTAGAAAATGAAAAAATAGACTATAGCCAATTAATTCGCTTTCCCAATCTCAGTTCTATTGCTTCAGCCCGATTTGCTTACCAAGATTGGCAACCAGATCAAAATCACGGTCAACTCAGTCAATATTGGCAGAAATTACAAATTAATATCAAACAACAATTTGGGAAAACCAGTCAAGAATATCAGGATTTTCGGGATCGAACTCGGGGTCGTCCTTTCCACATCCCTAAAACCGATATTTGTATTAATCGCCAAAATTTACCGGGGCGATACTATAACGGTGTGATGTTTTCCAGCAAATGGCTTGCTGAAGATCTGGGATTAGAAAAAGAACAAAGACCCCAGTTGCGAAATATTATAGACCAAACTCATCGTGAATCTGGCTTTGGCGATAGTAGTCCAACAGATTGGTGGGTGATGATCTTGGGGGATGGGGATGGTATGGGGAAGTATGTTTCTGGTCAAAAACTTCATCCTTACCAAGAATATTTAACCGAAACTCATCCCGAAATTTTCATCAATCGCGATCGCTATCCTCACCTTGATGACAACCAGTATGAGCAGAAAAAACGGGAATTTATTCAAGCCTTTAGGGATGATGAACATTCCCTGCTGAAAACCCGTAAGCGCATAGGACCTGCAACTCATGTGGGTCTAAAGCGCGCCCGGCTTGACTTCTCTAACCGTCTAGTTCCCTTTATTACCGAAAAGCGGTTTTGTGGTCGCGTGGTCTACAGCGCCGGAGATGATGTGATGACGGTACTCCCCTTAGAAGATTTACCCGATTATCTGCTCTCTCTGAGAGCCGCTTGGTGTGGTGGCGACGACCCCTATCAACCCCAACCGGGCGATCCAGACTTGAAATTTCAATCCCAAGGCGGCTACTGGCGACCCACTTCGGATACAAATGATTTTCAAGGTTTACCAGAGCGATCGCTGTTTACGATGGGATTCGGGGCGACGATGAGTCTGGGTATCGTGATCGTCGATAAAAGTGTTCCCCTCCCAGTCGCCCTGGAAGCCCTTTGGGAAGCAGAATCCGACCTGGCTAAAGAATTATCCGGTGGTCTACTGATGTCCATCGATCTGTTGCGGGGACTGACGGAATGGCGATCGCTATCTTTGATGCGATTTGTCCTGTCTGAAATTTTCCGTTTATCGAGTGTTCCCAACAAAAACGGCCTATGTTTTCGAGTTCTCTACAGTTCAGGAAACACCCTAGAAGCTCTGATCAAAGGAGAATTATACCCCGGTTGGCGAGATTGGATCACCACTGAACATCATCAAGCCTTGAGTTCTCTACTCTATCGCCTCGCCGAAGAACTCCCCCGCCATGCGGATTTGACCCCATCTTCTTACTTAATTGCTCAAGCCGCCAGAGCGATCGCGGAACGCCGAGACGACAAAGACTTGGTTCAAGAAAATATCGACAAACTGTTGATCTGGCTCAGATATTGGGAAGATTGGGCGCGATCAGTCCATGTTCAATGGTTAATTGAACGGGAGAAAAACCCCGATACTCCCAAACCAATTGGAATTGACCTTAAGGACTTAAGTAATATTCTGCGTTTTTCGGCGTTTTGGCTCGATAAAATGCAGCAACGCCAACAGTGGCACAGACAGGATCACGAGGCTTAGATGGATTGGTATAAGATTGACCCCCTAGATGTTCTACTATTTCGGGAAGCCAAGCCCTTCAGTCCAGGGGAAGGCGCACGGGCTAAAGGAGAGTTTCCGCCTATGCCCAGTGTAGTCTTTCAGGCTTTGCGAACGGCAACCCCTACCGCCCAACCCCATCCCGAATTTTTGGGGGTATTTTTATTAGATGGAGACAATACCCTTTGGTTGCCAACTCCCAAAGATTTGATCGGGGTGAAGCGGCGAACAAAAGATGATTTGCCCAACGAAAGAACAGAAAGTTGGCGGCGACTCACGCGGTTGGTGCCTTGTGAAACTCTGGAGTCGTGGGAGTCAGTCTGTTATTCCCAAGAGAGTTTACCGCCAATGGTTACGCCCTCACTCAACGGTGAGGAATATGTTTCGGGTCCACCCAAACCCTGGATGAAAGCTTCTGCTTTATCTGCCTACTTGTGTGGAAATTCGGATTTTGCTGCTGATAATTTTACCGATAACCCCTGGGATATTCAGGTTCTCCCCCATACTCACATCGAAGACGGCACCCGACAGGTTCAGGATGAGGAGGGCTTTTTTACTGAAGTCGCAACACGCCTCAAACCGGGGTGGAGTTTGGTTGCGAGGGTGCAGTTGCTAGGGTTGCCGGATGAACCTTTTGTGGTGCGCTTGGGTAGGGAAGGACATCGCGCTATTGTTTCCAAGCTGAAAGCTACTGAAAATGATACTGACGGGTTAGACTGCCTGAATTTACTGTGGAAGCAAGCATTACCGGATGTTCTCGAACCGGGACTGTTTGCCTACCTCCTCACCCCTGGACTTGCAGAAACGGCAGAACAGGTCTATGGTCTTTATCCCCAGGCTTGGCGGGACTGCTTATTGGGGTGTGTGGGCGATCGCCAATTGTGGTGGGGCGGAGTTGCCAAAAAAAATCGCCGCAAGGTTCGCACAAAAAACGGGTTAGAAGAATTAGAAGAAAAATCCTTTGCCTTGCAACCCCAATATGCTTTTGCTCCGCCTGGAACAGTGTATTTATTCAATTCTAAATCTATTCAATTGACCCGTTTACAATCAACTTTCGGTCATTTGCTCCCAATCACTCAAGATAAACCTTGGTGGGAAACCTTTCGCAAACTCAATTATGGAAAATTACTTTGGGGACAACGATGAATAACAGCTATCTTGTTTATTTGTACCTTTTATCACCTTTGCATACTGGAGGAACTTCCCAGGAAGGAAATGTTGTCGGTATTGATCGGGAAACTCATACAGATTTGCCCTATTTGCCTTCTAGTACCATACGCGGAGGGTGGCGAGCCAGTGTCGGGCTGAAAGATTATATTGGTTGGCAGACGTTAAACGAGGAAAAACCGGAAGTTTGTATTACTTGAACCAACCGCAAACCATGTTTCAAGACCAAGAAACTAGCGGCAAAGTTCATCATTGGCGACAACTTAGCTATTCAGAATTATTGTGAATTTCTTATTAAAATAAAAACTAATTACTTACAATTACGCTTACCTTTATTTACTGTCTCCCTTGCATACGGGCGGCACTACTCAAGAGGGAAACTTACTCGGAATTGCTCGTGAGTCTCATACCAATTTACCCTATCTTCCATCCAGTAGCATTCGGGGTCGGATACGCGCTAGTGAGGGAGACACAACCAAAAGAAATCGACTTTTTGGGACAACTTTGGAAGAATCTTCTACACTCGAACAGGGGGATATTTGGATCGGCGATGGTTCGCTTCTTTGGCTACCCGTCCCATCTCTGAGTCACGGTATTGTTTGGATTAGTTCTCCGATGTTATTGCGGCGTTGGGGACGTTTTCAGGAAAGTTTACCAGAGATTCCCGAAGCTTACAGCACCAATTTAGACACTGATAAACCTATTTATTTAAAAGATGCCATTATCAAACCGAATCATTTGCGGGATTGGAGTGATTGGGAGCATTTTATGCCCGAACATACACAAACTCAAATGATTGAAAGGGTTTTGATTTTGCCCGACCAACACTGTTCAACTTTGATTCAAATGAGTCTGTGGCGACAGGTTAAAATTAAACTCGATCAACATAAATCTGTTGATGGTGGTTTCCGCTATGAAGAAGCTATTCCTCCCGATACACTGATGTATTTTCCTTGGGGTTTGACAGCAAAAGCTAACGGAACAGCAGAACAGTCCAATTCCGATTTTAAACAGTTAATTCACAGTCACGAACTCTTGCAAATTGGAGGTCAGGAAAGTTTAGGTCGTGGTTTTGTTAAACAGTGGTTAGATTCATAATCAGGAGTAATAATTATGATGGTTTTCGACCCTCGCACGATGGCAACACCCGTTTATGATGCTTTGTCTGGATTGCGATCGCAATATAATGGAAATGATACTCGTCTCAAAGAACAAAAAAGTCAAGCTGTAGAACTTTATACCTATCTTTCCACTTGGGGTATGATGCGGTTAAAAGCTGAAGAAAAAGCTTTGAGTCAAGATGGAAAAAAGGATGTTGTTCGTCAGTATTTCCAATGCTTGCAAACTCTGTCTGATGTTCAAAATTTAATCGGTGATCAGGGTTTAGAAACCCTAAAAAATCTCGGAACAGAAGAATATCTGGGCTTGACTGGTTTAGGTTTGGCATTATCTCAAGAATTTGCATTCTGGGCTAACGCAATTTATCACGATATTAAAGGAGAGGAATAATCTAATGGTATTTGAAGGTCCTAAACCTCCCAATAAAGCAAATTCAAGACCGAATGCGACCCCAAGACCGAATCCTCAACAAAACCGACCCAATAGAGGCGGAAACGCCCCTCGCAGACCTGGAAATGGTGGCGGAAACCGGGGGAGAAATGGTGGCGGTAATGGGGATAATCGCCCTCCGCAGCCCTCTCCCTGGCTAGACTCAGAGAATGAACCCGAACCTGATGATAATGCTAGTTTTGTTGAATATATGCGGTGGATGCGATCGCCGGATCATCCTCAAAAAGATGGAACCAAAACTCAAATTTTGCCAATGACTGAAGACTCAGCTAACTACAATAAACGTCTCAGTCTACTTACAGAAAGAACTAAATGAATAGCAGGAAAAGATAATTGTTTTTAGGTTAGGTGTTCCTGGCGAATTCGGGTTGGTGGATATCGATAGCCAGAAAGTATTTTGTTACCCGCTTTTGATGCTTTGGGAATGCCCTATATTCCATCTTCAACCCTGCGAGGTGTTGCGAGAACTCAAGCCATTCGAGAAATAATGAAGCGGGATAAGATTGAGTGGCAAGAAGCCGAGAAGAAAATAGCACCTTACTTTGCTTTGGTTCTTGGGAAGCTGAGAAACCCCATCGCAGTGGAAAAGTTATCTTTCTAGATGCTTATCCATTACCCAATCAAATGGGTTTACAGATGGATATGGCAAACAATATTTGGAAATGGGACAACAATAACGAACTCGAATATAATCCCAATCCCAACCAGTTTTTATCTCGGAGAGAACCCACCTTTTTAATCGGGTTAAAGTTGGCAAGCCACTGTGACGACCCGACGATTTTGCACAAAGTCAAAGGCTGGTTAACAGCAGGGCTAAAAGCCGGAATAGGTTCTCAGGTTAATTCGGGTTATGGGGAATTAATTCGGGCGGGTTCTAGTCGTTCCTCCAATGAATTTTTGCGAGTCGAGTTTTCTTGGGAAGGTCAACTCATTCACGGACGACAAAAATTTACTCAGTGGAATTGGAATGAACACCGAAACGATTGGCAAATGAGAGGGCAAGCCGATGCAGAAGTGCGCCCAATTGCGTTTAAATCAATGTTGCGTTATTGGTTTCGAGCTTTTTCATTAGGTGTTTTGGATGTTGATACCGTTCAAATATGGGAAGCCCAATTATTCGGAGGGATTAATCCTAAAACATTTGGTTGGGTTAGAGTTGATATTCAAGATGGCAAGGTTACTCAACGGGAACCCCGACCAAACTTTAACGGAAAAGATGATGATTGCGGCGAACAAGTCGGAACGTTAATATTATCTTATTCTCCCGAAGCGCCCACAAACCAAAATATACCAATTCACAAACTCTTTGAATCTCTCACTTGGATGATGTTTCATTTAGGAGGAATTGGTCAGGGTGCCAGACGTCCGTGTTATTCCAGGCACAATCGCGATCGCGCTCCCTGGTATCGAGGTTCAACATTTTATATTGATAGTGATGAACAACTTTGGGAACTTCCTGATAATATACAAGCTTTTCAACGAAAATTTCAGCAAAAGCTAGAGCAATTTTATCAGACTTTATCTCAGCTTACCAGAAATCAAATGAATTACCGTCAACCTCGAAATATTGGTCAAGTACGCCGGTAACAGTGGACGGAAGCAGTTGATAGAAATTGTAGAATTATCGTCTGTTCAGGGAAAGAAGATTTTGGAAAACCTTATGCTTTGGCTGTTTTGCATAGCAAAGATTTAAAAGTAGAAGATAGACGCGGAAATCTTAACTATGACGGGAATCTCTGCGGTCAAGTTTCGGGTCATGTTAAGCCCTCTCCCGTTTGGATTGCCGATTTAGGAGATTATCAAGTTGTAACGGTTTTTGGAGCAACAGAAAACCCCCGCCGTGAATATTTAAACCGCCTCCGAAGCAATACAAACAGAAATAGCTATTGGCAAATATGGCCTATCCAAGAATAGTTTAATCTTCTGCAGTATCTACCAAAGATAGAATTAGTATAAATAATTGGGAGAACATCTTATGGTTCAAGTTTTAGCGCCGAAGGATATTACTTTAGAACAGTTGGAAACTCATTTTCAGCTTGAATGTGTTGAGGATGATAACTTCTTTTGGGAGTGGAGAATTGATTTACCTGAACTCAATGACTGGGAAGTTCAACTCCTAGAAGAAATTAAAGCAGGTTATTCAAATTTAATCAAACAACCGCCATTACTAGAAAAACCGATTAACTTAACTGTGGTTTCTCCCTTACTATTTATTGGTCGTTTCTATCAATCTCCATTTAACATTAGAGCCGAAAAAAAGTGTTGAAATATCCGCAATATCAGAGGATTCTGAATTGATTGTCAAGGGAAATATAGATACTTTAGTCTTAAAAAATCAAGTTTGGGTGATGGTTATTGAATCTAAACAAGCTAAACTCTCAGTCGAAGCCGGACTTGCTCAAATCTTAGCATATATGCTGGCTAATCCCAATTCTCATCAACCCAGTTTTGGATTAATCACAAATGGGGGAAGTTTTCTATTTCTGAAATTAATTCAAACTGAACACCCGCAATACGCAACGTCTGATTTGTTTGGCATCAACAATCGTCAGAATAATTTGTCTGATGTTCTCAAAGTCTTAAAGAAATTGATTCAAATTTCTCTGGCTTCTGACACTTAACTTTTTGATCTTGATATTCTCAATTTTTGTCATTTATGAAAACAACTTTAGTTGAATTTAATCGCCTCGATACCCTTATTATTACCCTGGGAACCCGTCAGGTTGGGTGGAAGTGTGAGGATGGAATGGTTCCCTGTTTGGGTGCTGATGGCGATCGCCGACTGGTTTAATTTTTCGTCAATCGCATGAAACGCTTGTGCGAATCTGTGTCGGGTGGTTAAGCTGTTAATAACGACGGAGGATGGAAAGGATGACGATTCCGATTGCTAATATTGGTACGTCTGACCTGGCTTTGAAGTTCAACGAACCCCTGAAACAGATTCAACTAGAAACTTCCACAAGCGATAAAGATTTACAACAAGACTATTTCCTTCCCGTCGGGTTTGATCGCAATGAACCTAATCTGAAGGAAGCTGAAAGCCAATTGAGTACGGGGGAATTATTGGTTTGGCAAAAGCGCTATCAATTGGTTAAAGAACAATATTATCAAATCTGGAAAGTTAACACTTTTCGAGAGTTAACAAAGTGCCTGTGGGAAAAATATACCGAGAGTCCCCAGGAGTGGCACGACTGCATTCGTCCGGGTCGTCTTTGGGGTGTGGTTAAAGAGGCTGTTGAAGCTTCTGTTCGAGATATTTATATTTTTTTGACCGACCAATTGCCAGAAGTAAACGGTGAGAAAAATCAAGGGGCTGATTCCGATACGATTTATCTTTTTGAGGTTTTAAATTCTTGGTTAGAGCGGGAGTTTAACAATAAAATTAATCTGCATAAAGTTGTAATTACTCAACTTATTTCTCCGATTGACCAAGATGGTTTATTCGGAGAATATTATAATTTTTTTAAAGTTTTAGACCCCGATGAGGGAATTTTTATTAGCGTGAAAGGGGGTACGCCCCAAATGCAAGCCGCCCTGCGGGTTCAAGCGATTTCCTCTGAGATTGCCAATCAAATTTACCTCGAACCTCAACTTTCGATTCAAAAGCTTTTGCAGGGGGAAACATCAAACTGTTATCGGGTTTCTTATTGGCAGTATCAACGGGTTCAAAAATATCAAACGGTTAAGAAACTATTGGCGCGTTGGGATTTTGACGGGGCGCGAGAAGTTTTAACCGGATGCTTAGAAACTTTGGAAACTTTGGAGAAGTCTGGAATTGCTGAAATCTCCGGGAGTCGCTATCGGTTGAGTGTGGCGGTATCAGCTTTGGAAATGTCTATTGCTTATTTGAATTTAGATAGTTATGAGGCTGCTAATCGAGCCGATGCGGGATTGCGAGTGTTGAAAGTTCCTCCCGAAAGTTATCAAGGGTTCCCCTTTGATTCCGATTGTAATCCTTTTCGATTGTGCGTAAATTATGAATCGGTTTTGAATCTTTATACTCAATGTTGTCTGTTTTGGAAACTGGGGCGCATTGCTGATTTTTTAGGAAGTATGAGTGCTTTTTATGAGGAGATTTTATATCAAAGTATAAAAAATTTAGACACTATCTGTTATTTTGATAAGACCAAAAATGAAAATGATTGGTTTTTAAAGTTGGATGACATTCGAGAAACTCAACTGGGTGAAACTTTTCTCAAAATAGAGAAGAAAACAAACACTAACTTTCCCCCGAATTTATAAAAATAAAAAGGAAAGCAATTATAAACTACAAGGGCGCTGGAGCAAACGAAATTTTGTTGAGGCTTTAATTGAAGATAAAAAGGGGAGTTCGGAGACTTTAGAGAAATTGATCGCATCTCTAAAAAGTCTTGACTATTCGGCAGAACAGCGCAATTTATTGATTCATGGAGCAAAGGGAATCTCTAAACAACGGATGGAAGATTTGCGCTCTGAAGATTTAGAAAATCCAAGGAATCAGAAGATTAAAGATACGGTTCGTGTTTCCTGTTTACCCACAGATATTATAGTACAAATGAGCCAAATTTATCGCCTTGTTGTTGAGTTGATGCCACTTTCTGGCTTTCAAAATGTACAAGATTATCTAACGGTGAATCAGGAAACGGGCGATCCGATTTAACCTTATTATCTTTACTCGGAATTTAAGGAGTGGGTTGGGCAAATTTTGGATCGCGAGCAATAATCTTGTGGGGGTCGGGCGATCGCTGAAACCCTTATTCTTTCGTTGAAACCCCCGGAAAGCCTTCTCTGTCTAAGTTTCAGCTATTCTTATTGGGGTATTATTGCAAATATATCTCAATAATTTGGGTGTTTGCTTGACCCCCACAAAATTGAGTGCTAGAGTACAGTCAGAGCAAGGGTTTCAACCCGGCACTCTTTAGACTTCTCTGAAAGTTAAACGTATGGAAACATCAATGATGGTTACTCCTGGGTTTCCGCCAGGCAAGACTTTAGACTTCTCTGAAAGTTAAACGTATGGAAACTGTCCATTCCTTGGGCACTGGTTTCTGCCCTTGCTCTGCTTTAGACTTCTCTGAAAGTTAAACGTATGGAAACGCCAGTAGTTTGGATCGCTATGGCAGTAGTTACCAGTACTACTTTAGACTTCTCTGAAAGTTAAACGTATGGAAACTACGGTATTTTCTAGCATCTGTTTAGATACTGTAAAGTTCTTTAGACTTCTCTGAAAGTTAAACGTATGGAAACCAACCTTTATCGCTGGTCCAGGCGGAAGGTGGAGAATCTTTAGACTTCTCTGAAAGTTAAACGTATGGAAACCGGACTATAGTTAGCCGATGCCATCTCCACAGGAGAGAAAACTTTAGACTTCTCTGAAAGTTAAACGTATGGAAACCTATTTATTTCGTAAATTTTAGCGGGGCAGACCCCGCTCTTTAGACTTCTCTGAAAGTTAAACGTATGGAAACCATGGGCTATAATTAGCCTTAGCCCATACGGTTACTTTAGACTTCTCTGAAAGTTAAACGTATGGAAACTAAAAGCATCTTTCGCAGAGAGATAACTATTGTAGCTTCCCACTTTAGACTTCTCTGAAAGTTAAACGTATGGAAACGGGTCATTTCCAAGCGATGCGACGATGATGTCATCCTTTAGACTTCTCTGAAAGTTAAACGTATGGAAACGATCAATGTTGTTAAAACAAAGTTCCGCAAGTTGGCTATCAGTCTTTAGACTTCTCTGAAAGTTAAACGTATGGAAACCTCGTAAACTTTTGCGGGGCATGACCCACTTCCCCGCATCTTTAGACTTCTCTGAAAGTTAAACATATGGAACCCCCACCAACCTCCCACTCAAAGGAGGAGGCCTAATTTTAAGACTTCTTTGAAAGTTCAACCTATAGAGCAAATAACTTGAAAAAATACCCTCAACTTTTGGGTTATTTTGTTAGAATTAAATTCAGTTTCTTTCCATACGTTAGACTTGCTTAGAAGTCAAAGCGTTGCTGTTCTCAAATGGGTTTTAAACCACTCGATATTCAGCTTTGGGAACGAGCTTTTGCAAAATGCGCTGATGATTAACCGCATCATTTTGTGAACGAAAACGACCCACAACCAAACACTGATTATTAGTAACAGATTCTCGTTCTGAGGCGTTTGGCGATCGCACCAAACACCAGGGATGCAATCTTTCAAAAGCTGTCATTGCTCGTTCTCCTTACGCTTTGACCCCACGATAAGCCGAAGAATTTGCACAAAACAGGGCAGGCAACCCTTGACAAAATCAATTATTTGTGCAGCTCAACTGTTCTTTGAATTCAACAGGCAGATCGTCCCATCGTTCCCAGAGCAAATCCATCAGCGCCAAATGTCGAAGATCGGTTTGAGTCGGGCGGCGGTAACGTTTACCCCGTGCAAACCATCGCTTGACGGTTGAAATAGAGCGATCGCAAATTTCGGCAATTTGTTCGTAAGTCACATTCCACTTGGCATAGAAAGCTTGTGGAGATAGACCCAACTCGCAATGGCTATAACCCGAAAGCAAAGCAAGTTCACGCTCAGTTAGAAGCTTAGGTTTATTCATTCTGGCAAATCTCCAAGTCGCTTTCCCATCCGGTATCCACGCTGCACCATCGCGCCGAAGGACAATTAGGATCGAGTAAAATCACATAACACCACGACCATTGCATTCGTTCAGGAATGTAGCCATAAAAACGACCAATAACAATCCCGAAATCCGGTGGAATCAGATTATCCAAAGGAAACCAGCGCACCATTACTCCAAAGGAAAAAGTTGGAGGTTCGGCATCCAGAAAGAACGAAACAGAATCAGGAGATAACGGCAGTGTTAAGTTAACAGAAAGTACCTTTTCCACCACATCCGCTTTGTTTCTGCGTAAAGCATGACAGTAAGGCAATAACCAATCAGAAGAAAGCAAATTCGTTAAATGTTTAACTAACAAAGCGGTTAAAATTTTCAGGTCATCTGAGTCACATTCTCCTTGAGTAAGTTCAGCAAGTTTCTGGGTGAGTTCAAGAACATTAAAATCCTTGAGAGCTTTTAAATAGCCGGGGGGTTCTGAACGAAGGTAGTTCATAGGAAAACGCCAAGTGTTAAGGGGCATAAAGCTGAGATTTGTCTCCAAGCCCAAAAGAACGCTTTTCAGGGCGATACACACAGCACTTTTTTCCTTCTCTTTAGTGAGAATCTAACCCAATCACTTCAATGGATCGCAAAGCTGTATAATCCCAATAAAATCGCAGAGCCATTGATGCCGAAGAACTCCAAATCACCTTACTTTTTTCCTTCTCTTTAGTGAGAATCTAACCCAATCACTTCAATGGATCGCAAAGCTGTATAATCCCAATAAAATCGCAGAGCCATTGATGCCGAAGAACTCCAAATCACCTTTCCATTTTGGTAATAACGATGAGTGCGAAGACTGGGATATTTAGCACCAAAATTCGGAAGTAAATCAAAAGCTTTGCTGTATCGCTGCTGACTTTTTAAAGGTAGGGCTTTGAGTTGTTTGTAAGCCTTATAATTGAGAGTCAGAGAGTAAGTAACTAGCAATTAATTCAGAAGTTGCTTACTGTTATTTCTTTCTTTCTGGAACTAGGATTAAACAATTATAGCCGCATCATCAACGGCAAACTTAGGTTGAATACCCAGAATAATCACCTGAGTCCTACACTTTGCCGAAAGTGGATAAAACCGCAATTGATCGCAGTCAGAGTTGATGAGTTTTTTTAACCGTTGCTCCAACTTTTTGAATTGTGGAGGGGTAAGAACAGCCTCAAAAACTGATTTTTGAACCCTGATGCCATAAGCCTCCAATAGAGCCGAGACTTTAGTCCGTCGGCGATCCTCAACGATGTCGTAACAAATGAGGTAAAAAGTCACGATTTTAACAAGAAAGGACGGTATTCAAGGGTTTCGGTAATGGCGCGAACATATTCCTCAACTTGCCACGCCAAAGCACTCCGCAAACTCACTTGACCTGCATAAGCATGAAAAATCTGGGTTGCCATCAGAGATTCCCAGTTTTGAATAAAGGTGGCACGATAGGACTGACTCAACCCTCCGCGATCGCTAAACTTGGGCGCTTTTTTAAAAACCCACGCTTCGACAACCGGGCGAAACGGTTCCATCAAGTCACAGGGTAAAGGCAAATGGTTCTGACAGTGAAGGTGCAGTGTTCCAACTTCCGCACAACAGCCCGACGATCGCAGTAAAACATACAGTTCACCGGACAGCAAAGCATAAGCCAGTTCTAAAGTTGGCTCGAAATCTTTGACAGAAACCAGAACAGAGCGAAGGGCTTTTTGATAACGCTGGAACACTTTAACTTGCCAGGTTTGTAAGGCAAGCCAACTATTCAAACCGGGCAGAACCTCAAGTTGCTGTTCGAGACATCCTCCAATGCCAGAGTATCCTAAGCTTTGTAGAACTTTAGTCGCGTTGTACCACCGTCCCGGTAAAAGTGAATGAATGAAAGCGATGCGGAAGTTGCGATCGCTATTGCGCTCCTGTTGTAGGACTGTATAGAAGGGTGTTTCCTGGGGGGTAATTTGAGCGGTGATATGACCGTTATCGCCGATAAAACTGAGCCGGATGCGGTAACGATAGATTGCCGCGATCGCACTCCGCCCCAGCGTACAGCCTTCAAAAGCGATGATCTGTTGGGTGGTGTCGATGGAGTGGCGAGATTGAATCCGATCATTGTAAACGATCGCAAAGTCTCGCAGATCCGCTTCCAAATAGGATTGCGGTTCGGTGAGGTAAATCGCAGTCATGTTGGCTTTCTCCGAAGTTCCATGACTGTATTGAACCGAAACTGATTTTGCGCTCGAATCTGAGATCCAACAAAAATTGGGGAGATTTTTTGGCGTTGGGATAGCAGTTCAGATAGAAGTTGTAAAAAAATAACTCAAGTGCGAACACAAAAATCCGTTTGATTAACTGGATACTGTCGTTGTTCAACTCAAAGAATGTGGTTTTTTTCGATGCTCAACTCCCAATGGAAGATGCTTTGTTGGCGGCATGTTATCAAGTCCGCACTCGCAGCAAAACAGCCGGGATTGATGGCATCTCTGTCGAATTATTTGCTCATTTTCTAGACGAATAACTCAAACGACTCGCCCACCAGCTTCAGCAAGATATCTATCATCCTTTACCCGCTTTGGGGTTTTATCGAGTTAAAAAAAGTGGTGGTCATCGGCTTATTGGGATTCCAACTGTGCGCGATCGCATTGTCCAACGCTTGCTGTTGCGATCGCTTTATCCGATCTTAGAAGAAACGTTTCAAGACTGCTCTTTTGCTTATCGTCCAGGAGTCGGAGTGAAACACGCGATCGAACGGGTTGCCGAGGTGTATTCCTCCCAAACATGGACAATCAAAGCAGATATCTCGCAGTTTTTTGATAGCCTTTGTCGAACATTGCTGCTGTCTCAGTTGGAGGAACTGTCAGTCGATCAAACGGTGGTGCGTTATATCAAAGGGCAGTTAGAGGCGGGTATTGTTGTCGGGGGAATGCCTATCCTGTCGGGTCGTGGGGTTTTACAAGGTGGCATTTTGTCGGGTGCTTTGGCGAATTTGTATTTGAGTGAATTTGACCGACGCTGTTTGGATGCAGGAGCCTACCTGACCCGTTATGGAGATGATTTTGTCATTGTAGCGAGAAGCCTATTAGAAGCAACACGCTTTTTGAACTTAATCGAAGATTGGCTATCAGATATTTATCTAACCCTGCAACCGGAGAAAACTCACATTTTTGCCCCAGGTGAGGAGTTTGTCTTTCTTGGTTATGGCTTTCAAGCTGGAGAAATTATTACCCCAGAGTACAAGCAACCCCGACGAAATCACAACAAGAAAGCGGTTTCTGTAGCTTCTCGTCCTCCCTTTGCTTGCTCGATTGTTACCCCAACCCGCAAGTCTTTATCAACTCGAAATTTTCTGGATTCTTGGAGGGAAGGTATGACAACACTTTATGTTACGGATCAGGGTGCTTATGTCAAGGTGAAACATCAGCAATTTCAGGTTTTGCTCGGCAATGATCTGAAAGTGTCTATTCCCGTCAATGTCGTAGACTATATTATCCTCTTTGGCTGTTGTAATTTGTCGCACGGTGCGATTGGTTTGGCTTTGCGTCGTCGCATTCCCATTTTGTTTTTGTCTGATCAAGGTCGTTACTTTGGTCGCCTGCAAACCGATGGGATGACACGGGTAGACTACCTCAGCCGACAAGTCCATTGTGCTGAAGATGAAACCTTTGTGCTGCGTCAGGCTAAAGTGATTGTTGCCGGAAAACTGCACAACTGTCGGATTTTACTGCGTCGTCTCAACCGCGATCGCCAAATTTCTCAAGTGATTGAAGCGATTGAAGAATTGGGAGTCTGGCAAGAAAAAATTGCTGAGGTGGAGTTGCTCGAATCTCTATTGGGTTACGAAGGCTTCGGAACTCGCATCTATTTTCAGGCTTTGCGGGCATTGGTACAACCTCCGTTCACCTTTGAACACCGTACCCGTCGCCCTCCAACTGATCCAGTGAATAGTTTGTTGAGTCTGGGTTATACTCTACTCCATCAAAATATTCACTCGTTAATTCTGGCGGTGGGTTTACATCCCCATTACGGCAATCTTCATGTTCCTCGTAGCAACCATCCGGCGTTGGTGTCGGATTTGATTGAGGAGTTTCGCGCCCCGGTGGTGGATTCTCTCGTTATCTATCTGGTGAATTCGGGAATTTTTACCCCGGAAGATTTTACCCCAAGTGACGAACGGGGTGGGGTTTATATTTATTCCGATGCTCTCAAGAAATATCTGAAGCATTGGCACGATAAGCTTTCTTTGAAAACCACTCATCCCCATACGGGTTACAAGGTTAGTTATTATCGGTGTTTGGAGTTGCAGGTTTGGGAGTATATTTCTTGCCTGATGGGAGAGCGGGAAGTCTATCGGCCCATGCTAACAAAGATGTAAGGTAAATATCATTGTGGGGGTTGAAGAATCGCTGAAACCCTGATGATTTCGTTGACCCCCACAAAGCTCAGTCAGAGTAAAGGTTTGAGCCATTTTTTCTGGGGTCTTATTGCAAATATGTCTCAATAATTTGGGTGTTTGCTTGACCCCCACAAATTTGAGTGCTAGAGTACAGTCAGAGCAAGGGTTTCAACTCGGCACTCTTTAAACTTCTTTGAAAGTTAAACGTATGGAAACTGGTATGATTTGCGCTTCTGAACAAGCAGTAATTGTTCAAGCTTTAAACTTCTTTGAAAGTTAAACGTATGGAAACCAACGTTACCGCTGGTATTGACAGACGATTGACCAGCCTTTAAACTTCTTTGACAGTTAAACGTATGGAAACGCAGTATTTTTTGGTCGGATCGCCGACCTTTTCTACTTTAAACTTCTTTGAAAGTTAAACGTATTGAAACTCATAAGAACAAGGTTTTTTGTCGGAATCGACAATGGCTTTAAACTTCTTTGACAGTTAAACGTATGGAAACCAAAGCACGGACTATAATTAGCCGATGCTTGTACATAAGCCTTTAAACTTCTTTGAAAGTTAAACGTATGAAAACGAGTTGACTGAAATCAATGAAAATGATTTATTTTAACTGTAAATATGAAGCATCAATTTCAAGCCATAGAGTTTTGAGATTGGCATAACGCGATCGCAAAACTTCAATATAACAATCCCAAAGAGACTGCTGACCTGTGCGATCGCAAATGGATTTCAGGTTTTGTAAAAATTCAATCGCTTTTCAATAGGAGCGGCGATTGCGTTGGGCAATATACTTTTCTATTTTTTCTTGATAGTCTCGAAAAATTTCATCAAAATCCTGTTCCTCCAGAGGAGATTGTTTAAGTTTCTCCCGTCGCTCCAATAACTGTTTAATTTTCTGTCTGCCCCAAAGTGATTGGTTCAGCCCTTTCAAGGTTGTTAAAATACTCTCCCACTGTGTCGCTGGGGTGTTTAGTAAGACCGTCTCAACCCCATCAGCATACCCAATTGCACCTATTTCAAGGTCTTTGCAATAAGCTTCCAAAAGAGTCTTAACCCAAAGATTTTGCACCGATTCTGAAATACTTTGATCTGTTAAACACTCTGCCAGTTCAACAACCAATATTGCTGAAAACCGACAGAGTTCACCGTTGTAGTCGAGAGCCTGTCGTTCGGCATCATAGCCCCGTGTTAGTTCTCCGAGAAGGAGTTGATAAAGTAGTCCGGCATTGAAAAGATCGCCCGCTTTGAGAAAAAATTGGGCATTGTTAACAATGGGTTGTAGTGCTTCGAGAATGGCTTGACTCGTTGGTAAGAGGAGAGCAGTAGTAATCAGCGAACGAGGAAGAAAAGAGCCGCCCACAAGAGACAATAATATTGGATCTCGCTCTAGCATGATTTCAATGAGATCGATCAGTTCAGGTTTGCTATAATTGTCGAGTCTTTCTCTCAACGTGGGTAAGACTTGAAAAAGTTTGGAACTGTTCAAGGGCTGCTGTGGCAAGTTGGAGAGCTTCATCGGGTTTGTGGTAACGCCAGACGTTCGCTAAGTTGCCCAGAAGTATCGCACCGCTTTGAGTCAATTTTGCCAAGTCCTGACTATCTTCAAGCATATTTAAAGCTTGACGATAATAGGTGATGGCTTCTTTCCATCGTCCCCGACTTTTCTCTACATTGCCCAAACCTGTTAGTGCCATCCACTCTCCTTGGCGATCGCCGAGTTTTTTAGAGAGTTCCAAGTGTTGCTGATGATAGTGGGTTGCTTTGTCTAACTCTCCTCTGGAATCAGCAATATTTCCCAAGCCATTGTAGCAAACGGTATCGATTGGGAAATCTATTTTGGAGAGTAACGCATTGTAGAGATTTTCTTGTTCGGCATAATAGCCCCATAGTCCCAGTTGATGGTGCAGTTCTTCATCACTTTGAGGCTCTGGAGCTACCATTAAAATTAATACGGCACCTTGCCAGTCTTCAACATCACATAAATGGGTGAATGCTTGTCAATAATGTTGCACTTTTTCAAGGGTAAGAGCATTTTCTGAAGGCTGAATTTCGTGACACAAAAAATACTCTACTGCTGTGTAGACATTTAATTGTTATAGCCGAACTGCGGTG
The DNA here is from genome assembly GCF_046480465.1 of Arthrospira sp. PCC 8006. NCBI lineage: Bacteria > Bacillati > Cyanobacteriota > Cyanophyceae > Oscillatoriales > Microcoleaceae > Arthrospira > Arthrospira sp. PCC 8006. The sequence continues at coordinate 6,948 of NZ_PKGG01000047.1, read as the reverse complement.
ATATCGATAGCAAGGTTTTGCCAAAGCATAGATTTCTATCGGTGAAAATTTTTAAAGTAATCCGGTAAAAAGTCATGTTTTTCAATTTGACCTTTTACCGTGGGAAAACTTAATGATAATTATCTTCCTTTCTCGCCTTTTTATGACTAACAATATAGACTCCCCAGGGCAGACGAACTCCTGTTAGAGTGGTGAACTTGAACTGAGCGTGTTCCGGGTTAGCAATATCCAAATCTGCCCAACTCAAATTTGTATTTTGTAAGTTCGTCTGTGCTAAATTTGTAACACTGAGATTCGCCCAACTCAAATCGGCATCCCTGAGATTAGCATAACTTAAATTCGCCCGTTCTAAATCAGCTTGACTCAAGTTCGCACCCAGCAAATTAGCTTTGTAAAAATTACATCCTAAAGCAGTTGCTCCCTGTAAATCAACCTGATATAACTCGGCACTCGCAAAGTTGGCATTTTCAAGACAGGTTAAACTGAAATTGGCGCAACTCAAGTTAGCATTCGCACAATTCGCTCCCGTCAAATTAGCTTTAAAAAGGTTAACTCCCTCTAAGTTAGCTTTGTAAAGTACAGCAGCAAGTCTATTTCACACAAACTCATCCCCTGCAAGTTAATTTGGGTCAAGTTGGTATAACTGAAATATCGCCGCCCTTCCGCATATTCTGCTTTCAACTTTTGAGTGGAAATGGCTTCACCGTTATTTACGAATTTTGGGGATTGAGTCATGGTTTTATCCTCCTTTTTGAGTCTGTTTAGAATTGATTTTTACTGAAATTGTCTGATTATTTACGAGTCTTTGTGAAAGGGCTTAGGCAGTTGAAACCGAGTTCCCCCGGCGATTTTATGCTGCAAAGCCTGTTGAACAAAGTTCCCTAACAAATCCCCTAAACCTGGTGCATTTTCCAAGTATTTGTGGAGTCTTCGGAGATTTGGGCTGTTGAGATGATGGTCTGGAAATTCCCCAGGGAGTCCTCCGATTTGGACTTGTTGAGCGATGTACTGGCGGATATAATTAAGATCATTTATCCATTTGCGAAGGGTTTCTGCTTGACTATCTTCTGTGCGGCGTATCCATTTCTGCCAAAAGTATGAAGGTTCATAGACATAGTATTGAGTAATATAGATTAGGTATTCTACTCATTGTAGAAATGGCTGAATTTTTCCCGAATTTGCCCTCTTAATTATTGTTGTTTTTCTGGGATTAAACTCTCATAATTCATCGCATCAGTCAACTGATTGATCGTTAAATGAATGATTTGAGCGGATTGGCGAATATCAGCTTGTGCTGCTTTTAAATTCTCGACTAAAACCTCACAGTGTTGGGTCATTAATAACTGTCCATCTTGTGTATTTTCGACCTCGTAGACTTGATTGAGGTATTGAACTAATTCTGGGTAATCAATTCTTCCGGTTTTTTTTATTTCATCTATCCATAAGCTGAGTAGCCGCATTTTATAGGAGGAATTTTGAGGATTTTCTGCCAGAACTGAAACCGAATGTAAGGGGGATACTTTATTGGTGTTGAACTGCGAGGAACCGTTGGAGGAAATGGAGTCTTGTCTGTTCATGGTTAAATCTCCAGCTATTTTTTGAAGTGAGGTGAATTGAGGGACAGAGGTTAGGGAAAAACGCCTTGAATGCCAGGGGTTTAATCGTTGAATTCTGCTTCTGAGTTCATCAGTTCTTGTAGTTCTTGGCGTCTGCTTTCTAGCCAGATGTTTCGTTGCAGTTCAACGGTTTCACTAAAGGATTGGCGAGTATCTTTGCGAAGACTGAGGGCGATAGTCATCCCGCAAGCGGGCCCACTGGTGATGATGGAGACTAACAGGGAGAACAGGTGAAAGCCTAAGCTAGACCAATCTCCCTGAATTAATTTGCTGCGAAAGTTGATAATAGCCAGCCGAGTGGCTTCGATGCCGGAGCGGAGTTCACCGTCGGGGGTAAAATGTTCCTGGTAGACTTGGGGCTTGTGTTGTTGGAGGAATGCCAAGTCGTTCCCCATCTTCACCCGGATAGCGAGGCTTTCTTCCAGTTCCTGTTTGGCGGTTTCATAGTTTTGGTGAGCTTGTTGACCGAGTCGAGAAGCTTTCGGACAGAGGGGTAATTCTTCCAGGGGTACTGTTGCCCAGTTGGTGTTCTGTTGTTCCCAGGTTCCGTACACTTGCACGAATAGGGATTGTCTGCGGGGGTGATATGGATGCAGTCGGTTGAGTTCTTTTTCCCCTTGTTCGCATCGGGTTAAAGCGTCTTTGTATTGAGGGCTGTCTAGTTGTTTGAGGCTTTCTACCTGGTTGATTCTTTCTGCTAATAATTCTTGGGCTTTGAGTTGACTTAAACCGGATGGGTTGAGTAAGAGTTCGGTTCCCGCTGCGGCGATTAGTGATAGAATTGTATTAATGGATATCATGCCTGCGATCGCCCAATTTGACCAAGAACGACCATAGGGTTTTCGAGCAGAAACGGCGGTAGCTGCACCGTTCGTGTATTTGAGAAGCAAACCATTGACCAGTAGCGTGACCGGAACTCCTAGAACACTTAAGTCTCTGAAAGCATAGTACAGCAGTGGAAAGCTAGTTGCCGCATTAATCACACTGCTAAGGGTCACTAAACAAGCCGTGCGTTCGCTATCTTTTTCTAAGTTATTGGAGACAATAGCCCGACCCCGAAAGTCTTTGGGGTTAGCAATGACTAATCCCTGGAGTTGCTTAATCAGGTTTCGGAGTTTTTTAGGCTTCTTCTGGCTTGGGCTAGGGTTTTTCGCTTTCTCTACTAACTCAGCATACTTGCCGCTTTCCTGAATGTACAGGATCAAGTCTTCTACTGTTGGTTTTTTTGGGGCTGGAAGTCTGCCGATTGGCTTTCGGAAGGTCAGAATTGCGGTAGTTCATTGGTTTTTCCTGTTGGCTTTTGCAGCCCTGGGCTGAGTTCGGTTTGAACTAAAGTCCGGGCTAAAAAGAAAGTGCCAAAACTTACAGGTTTAACCAGTTATTGGGTTGTCCTTATGAACTTATCTTCACTTTAACACAATTTGGGGCTTTGTCAACAGGTCTATTCTATTAATAGGGGTCGAGATAGACCTCACGGTCTACCCCTCCCATTCAGCAGCAGAACCGTACACGAGACTTTCACCTCATACGGCTCCTAATTTGACCGTCTCCTTGTTAAGAGTACAGCATCATCTCTTCATCAAGAGCTGTTTTATCATCGCGGGTGTGGCGGTGTAATAATTGAAGATTTTTGTATTCATCCTTTCCGCCATGGCTTCTAGGTACAATGTGGTCTACTTCAATTAAATCTGATGGGGTAAAGAATTGCCCACACCAGGTGCACTTGCCTTTTTGTTTTTTGAGTAGTTTTGCTACCCTATTTGGCGTATCGATTGCTTGTCCTTTCCTGGTTRCCCAGTAAGTCCAATTTCCGTCGTATGGCGTTGCGTCTGGGCGAATTAAGGTGTGTCTGACAATCGGAGTCCAGTTATGTTTCCATAATTGGTGTCCATCATTGGTCTGGAATAACCAAGATTCATGCCTTTCTTTCCCATTGCTAAGTTTAACCGTTCCATGTCTGAAATAGTTTTCTAGCTTTTTGTAATTCGCCTCTCCGCATCTTGAATTTGTCGATGCCCTTAACATTAACCAGATTATGAAGTCTAGCTTAGTGAAGGTCTCTGTCGAGACTACCGCTGAATAATAGTTTGACCATCCCCGAATCATCGGGTTTAGCTGTTTAATCAGGGCTGATTGAGGTGTGGTTTTATTTCGTTTAATTACACCTTTTATCACTTCTGTGTGGGCTTTAACTGCTTTTTGGCTGGGTTTTATGTGGGTCTTATGTCCGATTGGTCGGCTCATGAGAMTCCCGGTTTTTCCAGACTTGTATTTTCCTACTGGGTATTGCCTGATATTGAATCCGAGAAAATCAAACCCCGGTTTTTCTATTTTGCCATTATACTCAATGGTTTTGAGTGTGTGGCAGATTCGAGTCTTTTCGGGTTTAATCTCTAATCCTACAGGTTTTAACCATTCGGTTATAGCAGTTTTGCACTGTTCAATGATTTCTAAGTCTTTTGAAATAACAACGAAATCATCGGCATATCGTATTAGGTTGGCTTGTATGGCTGTTCCTTTATTTGGATACAGGTTTTTGATTAATCTTTCCATTCCCAACAGTGCGATGTTGGCAAGAAGTGGACTTATTACCCCTCCTTGAGGTGTCCCTGTTTCTGTATCCTCAAGTACACCGTTATCTAGCACACCTSCTTTGAGCCATTGTTTCAGGTCTCTTTTTAGGCKGCTTGGACAATGAATTTTGGACAATAGGTAATCATGGTTCACGGTAAGAGCATTTTGCTATATCAGCATCAAGGACATAGTATTGTCCCTTATTTATGGCAATATAAATTCTGCTGATTGCGTCATGGGCAGACCGTCCAGGATGGAACCCGTAGCTTGTGCCTTCAAATCTCGATTCCCATTCAGGTTCGAGAGCCGACTTAACCAAGGCTTGCCTTGCTCTATCTTGGATTGTGGGTATTCCTATTCCAGCTTTTTTCATCCCTACCAGGTTTTGGAATCCAAACCCGTCGCAGTGGTTTTGCTTTGAGGTTTCCCTTAATGTTCTTGACCAGTTCAAACCTTTGTCTTGGAGAGACTACTCTTACTCCATCAACCCCAGCTGTCTTCTTGCCTTGACCCGCTTGGGGGGCGGGTTTATTAAGCTGACTGTTGGGAAGCATGGCTGACCGTGGAACCCGCCCCTACAGTCTCACTGCTAGGAGCCGGGCATAATATGATTTCACCAATAGACGTTGCCACCTTCTAGCTTTTGCATCTTGTCCCGATTTAGCTGCTTGAAATATACTCTTTTGGAGCTTGAAAATTTTCCGTTGAACCTTAGTCCATGGGATTGTCTTCCATGCGTTGTTCGTAGTCTTGATTGGTCTGGTTTTGCCAAACCCTTTCTTTGAACTCGCTATCGCCATATGTACACCTACTAGATTCTATTTCTTTACAATCAAACCGTGACCTGTTAGCATATCCCTACTGTTACAGCAKGGCGTTGGCTTTTGGTCACATCTCACCCCCTAATAGGCTTGCGCTTACACTTTTACTACTGACTTTCTCGACCAGATTGTCAGAGCCTAGAAGGGGTTAAAAACGTTCCGTTTGTATGGGCATTCCATCTTTAGATTTGTCCTCTCCACCGGGGTACTTTAAAGGTCTGTGTAGGTGTTAACAAAAATACCCTACTTTTCCCTATACTCTTTTGAGCGCAGCGTATCAACCTATTTCGCTACTTAGAATTGACGATGGTTCAAGCCGGACATTCGGTTTCCCTAATCATGGATGGTTGGCAGTGGTCAAGTTTGGCAGTTGGTTCTGCTTCATGCCTTCCGTTCCCCGCTTCAGTCCCAGAGTTGTGATTCCTGAAATTGGGGGTGGCTATCGCCGTTACCCTGACTTCCTAGCTTTACTTATCCATTTCTGGGCTTACTATAAGGAATTTGTATGAGTTAGTTCGTTTTGACCTTGGGTTCCCTGCCTTATAGTAGGGGTCGAGAGAGATGTCGCCATCTCCCCCTCCCATACAGAACCGTACTTGAGACTTTCACCTCATACGGCTCCTGATTTGACCGTCTCCTTTGTTAAGAGTACAGCATCATCTCTTCATCAAGAGCTGTTTTATTGTCGTGACAATGGCGATGTAGTAATTGAATATTCTTGTATTCATCCTTTCCACCATGGCTTCTAGGTACAATGTGGTCTATTTCAATTAAATCTGATGGGGTAAAGTATTGCCCACACCAGGTACATCTACCTTTTTGCTTTTTGAGTAGTTTTGCTACCCTATTTGGTGTATCGATTGCTTGTCCTTTCCTGGTTGCCCAGTAAGTCCAATTTCCGTCGTATGGTGTTGCGTCAGGGCGTATTAGGGTATGTCTGACAATTGGAGTCCACTCGTGCTTGAATAGATGTATCCCATCTTTGGTTTGGAACAACCAATTCTCGTGCCTTTCTTTCCCATTGCTAAGTTTAATTGTTCCGTGTCTGAAATAATTTCTTAGCTTTTCGTGATTTGCCTTTCCGCATCTTGATACTGTCCATGCCCTTAACATTAACCAGATTATGAAGTCTAGCTTAGTGAAGGTCTCTGTCGAGGCTACCGCTGAATAATAATTTGACCATCCCCGAATAATCGGGTTTAGTCTGCTAATCAGGGCTGATTGAGGTGCTGTTTTGTGTTTTTTAATTACACCTTTAATCACTTCTGTGTGGGCTTTAACTGCTTTGTTGCTGGGTTTTATGAGGGTTTTATGTCCGATTAATCGGCTTGCTGCCCCACCTGTTTTCCCAGATTTATACTTTCCTACGGGATATTGCCTGATATTGAATCCTAGAAAATCGAACCCAGGYTCCTCAATCTTGCCATTATACTCAATAGGCTTGAGTGTGTGACATATTCGGGTCTTTTCAGGTTTAATCTCTAGTCCTACAGGTTTTAGCCATTCAGAAATTGCAGTCTTGCACTGTTCAATGATTCCTAGGTCTCTTGATATGACCACAAAATCATCGGCATATCTTATAAGGTTTACCTGAGTGGTTGTTCCTTTGTTTGGATACATTCCTTTGACTAGCCTTTCCATACCCAACAGTGCGATGTTGGCGAGTATTGGACTTATCACCCCTCCTTGAGGTGTCCCTGCTTCTGTATCCTCAAATACACCGTTATCTAGCACGCCTGCTTTGAGCCATTGTTTCAGGTCTCTTTTTAGGTTGCTTGGACATTGAATTTTTGACAGTAGGTAGTYATGGTTCACGGTAAGARCATTTTGTTATGGTCGAAAGGGAAGTCACCTTCCCCAACTCCACTTCAAAACCGTACTTGAGACTTTCATCTCATACGGCTCCTGATGTGGATACCCCTTTGTCAGTGGGAACA
>NZ_PKGG01000259.1:0-6565 GCF_046480465.1 Arthrospira sp. PCC 8006 | reverse complement strand
CAGAAAGTATGGAAATGGCGATCGCCATAGAAGGACACCCCGACAACGTAGTCCCCGCCCTGTTGGGGGGTTGTCAGTTATCAGTCGCCGACCATAACCACCGCTGGCAGATCTGCGAAATTCCTTGGCATCAAGATATAGTCCCCGTCGTCGCTATTCCCGACTTTGAACTATCCACCGCCGAAGCTCGCAGCGTTCTCCCCTCCCATTATACCCGTGCCGATGCCATTTTCAACACCGCCCACCTAGGTTTATTAATCCGAGGCTTAGAAACCGGACAGGGAGACTGGTTGCGCTTCGCCATAGCTGACAAAATCCATCAGCCCTACCGCCAATCTCTGATCCAGGGTTATGATGCCGTTAGACAAGCCGCCTTAGATGCAGGCGCTTACGAATTAGCCATTAGCGGGGCAGGGCCGACCCTTCTAGCCCTCACAGACCCCCCCCACACCCGTAGGGTTGTATCTGCCATGAGGGAGGCTTGGAGGGGCTATAACATCGGGGTAGATGTGCGATCGCTTGCAATTGATACCCAAGGCGCTAAAGTAACTTAATTTCCCTACTCATTACCAGCCGAAAGAGTCAGCAAAAATGCCAGATTTTCCTCCGTTTTCAGGGCGTGGGGTGCATTGGCTTTCATGAATACAAACACTCCCGCCTCTAAGCTAATCTCTTTCCCCTCCAGAGTTAAAATTCCGCGACCTTCCAAAACGTTAACCGTCGCGTTTTTCGTAGCCGTATGTTCGGAAATTTCCGTACCCGCCCCCAAACAAAATAGGGTATATTGACAGTGATCATCTTTTAGCAAAACCCGGCTAACAATTCCCCCCTCCGTATATTGAATATAATCATCAAACTTAATCGCCGTTGAAGTATTTATCGAAATGATATCAGTCATAATAGCTGTCTGAATTTGATAGGTAGCTATTTGAGATCATATCACATCCCCTTGATGTCACCTTACCCGCCACCCCCAAACATCCTAGCTATCAGCCATGGCTTTACCTAACCTCAGTCGAGAACAATCCGCTATAATTATCATGGATATTATCATCTAGTCAAAATCAGGAATCTTGAATCATGGCTTTAACAGCATCAACCATGTTAAGTTTAGGGACCATCGCCCCAGATTTTCAACTCCCAGATGTGACCTCTGGGGAAATCATATCCGTCGATACATTTCAGGATAAAAAAGCCTTGCTAGTCATGTTTATCTGTTGTCACTGTCCCTTCGTCAAACATATTGAAAATGAACTAGCTAAACTAGGACATGATTATCAACCCCTAGGAATAGGAATAGTTGCTATTAGCGCCAACTCCATCAAAACCCATCCCCAAGACGGACCTGAATACCTGAAAAACCAAGCCGAAACAGTAGGTTTTTCCTTCCCTTACTGCTACGATGAAACCCAAGAAGTAGCCCAAGCCTATACAGCAGCCTGTACCCCCGATTTCTTCTTGTTTAATAGCGATCGCAAATTAGTATATCGCGGTCAATTAGATGACAGTCGCCCCGGGAATAACTTACCCGTCACCGGGGCAGATTTGCGGGCGGCTTTAGATGCCATTCTCGCCGACCAACCCATCAACAGCGACCAAAAACCCAGTATTGGTTGCAATATCAAATGGCATCCCCAATAACCTAAATCAAGGCAACCGCAATGGTTGCCTATTTCCAGAAAATCCCCTCAAATCTAATCAGTAATTGCGCGTAACAAAACATCAGTCAAACTAATCTCTTCCATATCTTCCAAACTGACTGTATCACAAATATTATAACGAGCCCCCGATGCAGTTAACTCATCATCAAGCACCTTAAAAAACGCCGTAGCCGTGTCACTAGACCCCACCCTAATCATTTCTACAGCCAATTCTTCCTCATGGGTCAGTTGATTAGAAGCATTAATCAAGATGCGTTTAACCTCCAATAACGGGTTAATAATCTCCCCACCTGTAACCACAAAAATAGTTTCACCATTAGGCTGTGATTGTTCCGTCGCCCGTCTGGCAAAATAACTATCAGTAGCATCCTTGAGAACCGAAGCCAAATCCGCTTTTCCCCCAGGTTTATGATTCTCAAAAACCTCTCCCACATGGTCAGAAGTAATGCGATCGTAGCGCTTAAACTCGTCAGCAAATAAATATAAAGTAATCCCATCTGGGTCAAAATGTTCGCAATAGGTTGCCAACTCTAAAATCGATTGTCGCATCAACTCCCAGCGAGACTGTCCCTTTTTATTGCCAGCCATTGCCATACTCTCGCTGACATCAACAATCAAGGTATAATCCCGTTTCTCCAGGACCGCACCCCCCTCCAATAGTATATCCATACATCAAACCCCCACATTTGTTCAATTTAATACTGTATCATTTCCCCCCAATAATTATTAAGCTATAATATTCTCAAGCGTCATAATATCGTTTTCGCCAATCCTAGCCATGAAACCTCAGCATCAGGATTCTTCCAACCAAAAACAGCCAGACCGACCCATCTACCTACAACCTCCCTGGGTCATTTTCGCCCCACTACTGATAGGCGTGTTAGCCCTAGTCGCCTATACGCTTCTTGTTACAACCGACTCTCCCACTCCAGACCCCATTATCGTACAAAACCCTGAAGCCGTCATGATCATGGATGAAATCTCCCCAAATCTAGCCGATCTCCCCTCGGAAATTTCTACCGCATTGCGCCAAGATGTCATCGATCGCACCGGAAGTTCCCCAGAGGAAATCGAAATCCTCGCCGCCGAAAGACAGACTTGGCCAAATACCTGTTTAGGGCTCGCCAAGCCAGACGAATTATGTGGTCAAATGTTAGTGGATGGCTGGCGGGTCCGAGTGTCTGATGGTCAGCGCCATTGGCTTTACCGCACCAATCATAATGGTCAAAACTTCCGCTTAGAAACAGAATAACAGCCATAACCTAGTCCCCTGGTAATTATTTCCTACCATGAGTTATTGCCTCAATCCCCAATGTTCCCATCCCGAAAATCCAGATGATGCTAAATTCTGCCTTACCTGTGGTGCTAAACTGTTTCTACGGGAGAGATACCAGGCTATTAAACCTATTGGTCATGGCGGATTTGGGAAAACATTTTTGGCAGTTGATCACGATAAACCCTCCCATCCCCCCTGCGTCATTAAGCAATTTTTCCCCCAAACCCAAGGGGTAGAAACCACCCGGAAAGCTGCGGAATTATTCCACCAAGAAGCCCAACGTCTCGATGAACTAGGAAAACATCCCCACATCCCAGATTTGCTGGCACATTTTCAACAGGACAATAATCAATACTTAGTCCAAGAATATATCAACGGCCCCAACTTAGAAGACCAAGTAATTAGCCAGGGAACTTTTAACGAAAATCAAATCGTTAAACTACTTGATGAACTGTTGCCAGTTTTAGAATTTATACATCAAAATAAAGTCATTCATAGGGATATTAAACCCGCCAATATTATCCAAGCTCAAACAGTAGTAAATAGTTCGACATCGGGTAAGTTGGTATTAGTGGACTTTGGGGCGGCGAAAGTAGTACAAAGCAGCAACTTATCAGGACCAGGAACTATTATCGGCAGTCCTGAATATGTCGCCCCAGAACAAACTAGGGGTCAAGCAATATATGCTAGTGATATTTATAGTTTGGGGGTGACTTGCTTATATTTACTCACCCAAATATCGCCCTTTGACCTCTATGATATTCACCAAGATAAATGGGTTTGGCGAGATTATTTACAGGGAAATACGGTCAACAATAAACTGGGCTTAGTTTTAGATAGAATGGTGGCTTCCCTACCTTCCCAGCGCTATAATTCCCCGCTGAATGTACTTAGGGCACTGCATCCTAGTGGACTACCCCCGACGATTCTGCACAACATTAATATTAATAACTTTCATAATACGGCACTCCCTAGCCCTCCTGCGTCGGTGAGAGTACCGCCGCCACCGTTACCCCCACCGCCACCACGGACAGCTAGAACTTCTCAGCAAATCACCCCACCACCCACGGCTAGAACTTCTCAGCCACCCACGCCACCAAAACCTAGCCGCGTTCAACCTCAACGGTCATCACCTAGCTGGAAACTCCTACATACGCTGACAGGACACCGTAATCAAGTTACCTGTGTGGCTTTCTCTCCTGATCAGGAAATACTGGCCAGCAGTAGCCAAGATATGACTATAGAAATTTGGAGACTGAAAACTGGGAAACGTTGGTACACCCTAACAGGTCATGAAAATTGGGTAACATCGATCGCCTTTTCCCCCAAGGAAGAGATTTTAGCTAGTGGTAGTCGCGATCAGACTGTGGAAATTTGGGATCTCAAAAAAGGTAAACGCTGGTATACCCTCATTGGTCATCAAGATACTGTTGAACAGGTAGCTTTTTCCCCCCAGGGAGATATTCTAGCCAGCGCCTCCCGGGACAAAACCATACAAATTTGGGATCTCAAAAAAGGCAAGCCTTTCTACAGTCTCTCAGGTCATAGCGATCGCATTTATGGAGTCGCCTTTTCCCCTGATGGTCAGACCCTAGCCAGCGCCTCTAGGGATAAAACCGTCCGCCTGTGGAACCTACAGCAAAGACAAGAATTAGGAAGCCTACCCCGCTGGTCGGACTGGGTGAGAACCGTTGCTTTTAGTCCTAACGGTCAAATGTTAGCCGGAGGATGTCGGGATGGTTCCATCGGTCTATGGCATCAACAAGACCAGACCTGGAAGCTATGGCGTACCCTGCGGGCTGATGATGCCGATATCTTGGCGATCGCCTTTCAACCCGATAGTAAACAGTTAATTACTGGCAACAGTAAAGGCCAAATTGACATTTGGCAACTGGGCGACGGCACATTATTAGAAACCATCCCCGCCCATTCAGCAGACATATTATCCCTAGCATTTAGTCTTGACGGCAAAACCATAGCTAGTGGCGGAGCTGACCGACTGGTTAAAGTTTGGCATCTCCCGGCCCACACTTGATATTGATTAGAAAATATAATACAATTGTTAAATAAGTGCGATACGTTCAGGCATGAAATAGGGTTGAGATACCTGAAATAACCGCCTGGTAGAGACTTCATGCCCCTGGGTGAATATAAGGAACGCACTCCTGACCATCTCTATAACTGTTTATATGTCCCAACGTTCGGTATAGAGATATACCAAACAAGGCAGGGAACCCAAGGTCAAAATGAACTAACTTATACAAATTCCTCATAGGAAGCCCAGAAATGGATAAGTAAAAGTTAGGAAATCAGGGTAACGGCGATAGCCACCCCCAATTTCAGGAATCACAACCCTGGGACTGAAGCGGGGAACGGAAGGCTCCGAGGTGTAACCTAACACCAGAAACGAGACCACTGCCAACCATCCATGATTAGGGAAACCGAATGTCTGGCTTGAACCATCGTAATAATTGGGTAGCGAAATAGGTTGATACGCTGCGCTCAAAAGAGCAAGGGGAAAAGTAGGGGCTTTTATTTACTACCTACACAGACCTTTAAAAGTACCCCGGTGGATAAGACAAATCTAAAGATGGAATGCCCATATAAATGGAACGTTTTAACCCCTTCTAGGCTCTGACAATCTGGTCGAGAAAGTCAGTAGTGAAAGTGTAAGCGCAAGCCTATTAGGGGATGAGATGTGACCAAAAGCCAATGCCCGACTGTAATGGTAGGGATATGCTAACAGGTCACGGTTTGATTGTAAAGAAATAGAGCCTAGTAGGTGTACAAATGGCGATAGCGAGTTTAAAGAAAGGGTTTGGGAAACCAAAACCAATCAAGACTACGAGCAACGCATGGAAGGCAATCCCATGGACTAAGGTTCAACGGAAAGTTTTCAAGCTCCAAAAGAGTATATTTCAAGCAGCTAAATCGGGACAAAATGCTAAGGCACGAAGGTTGCAACGTCTATTGGTGAAATCATATTATGCCCGGCTCCTAGCAGTGAGACGAGTAACCCAAGATAATCAAGGCAAGAAGACAGCCGGGGTTGATGGAGTAAGAGTAATCTCTTCGAGACAAAGGTTTGAACTGGTCAAGAACATTAAGGGAAACCTCAAAGCAAAACCACTGCGACGGGTGTGGATTCCAAAACCTGGTAGGGATGAAAAACGCCGCCTAGGAATACCCACAATCCAAGATAGAGCAAGGCAAGCCTTGGTTAAGTCGGCTCTCGAACCTGAATGGGAATCGAGATTTGAAGGCACAAGCTACGGGTTCCGTCCTGGACGGTCTGCCCATGACGCAATCAGCAGAATTTATATTGCCATAAATAAGGGACAATATTATGTTCTTGATGCTGATATAGCAAAATGCTTTGACCGAATAAACCATGATTACCTACTGTCCAAAATTCATTGTCCAAGCAGCCTAAAAAGAGACCTGAAACAATGGCTCAAAGCGGGAGTGCTAGACAACGGTGTATTCGAGGATACAGAAACAGGGACACCCCAGGGAGGGGTAATAAGTCCATTCCTAGCCAACATCGCACTGTTGGGGATGGGTAGGTTAATAGGAAAAATGTATCCCAAAAATACCAACAACAAACCATTTGCCACGGTCATACGAT
>NZ_PKGG01000478.1:0-960 GCF_046480465.1 Arthrospira sp. PCC 8006 | reverse complement strand
ATTTATGTTTATTTAATTTGGATTCGACAGACCTGGTAGTTAATAAATCTACTGAGATTAATGTACAATCTATCCTAGCTTTAGGTGAACTGAAAGGAGGCATAGATCCAGCGGGAGCTGATGAACATTGGAAAACAGCACAAGCATCACTAAATCGGATTCGACAAGCATTATATCAAGTTGGATATTCTCCTTATACCTTCTTTGTCGGCGCAGCCATAGCAACTAGGATGGCTGCGGAAATTTGGGAGCAACTAGAAAATGGGACGCTCAATAATGCCGCTAATCTGAATCGAGAAAATCAAGTAGCATCTATTTCTCGGTGGCTGTGCGATCTGTAGGAGTTGGATTTGAGATCTGGACTGGCTAAAAAAACGTTACAATTTTTGATAGTTCCCAAACTCATCAATTTGATCTCATGAGCGAAACCCTACAAACACAACTCTATGAAATTGCACAATTTGCTAATACTCTAGTGCGCGAACAACTAACCCATGTGGGATGGCCAAGCATTCTCATCCTGTTGGCTGCTGGGTTGCTAACCAGTCTGACCCCCTGTATGCTGTCTATGTTACCGATTACGATTGGCTATATTGGTGGATATGAAAACCAAAATCGCACCACAGCAGCTATTCAGTCTACCTGGTTTGCTKTGGGACTAGCAACTACTTTAGCGGGATTGGGGGTTTTTGCGTYTCTGGTGGGAMAAGTTTATGGTCAGATTGGCTGGGGTTTACCGATTGTGGTGAGTGCGATCGCCATTTTGATGGGATTGAACCTTTTAGAAGCCTTACCCCTGCAACTTCCGGCTTTTGATACCATGGGGTGGATTCCTGAAAAGCTCCCCCATTCTGCGCGTTCTTATCTGTTGGGGTTAACTTTTGGTTTGGTGGCTTCTCCCTGTAGTACCCCGGTGTTAGCGACGATTCTGGCTTGGGTTTCTACCACTGGCGATGTCCT
>NZ_PKGG01000193.1:0-10451 GCF_046480465.1 Arthrospira sp. PCC 8006 | reverse complement strand
AATGGTACACTGGGGAAGTTGGGTTTGGCTGCGCTTCACACAACCTACATATTCGCTACATATTCGCCTAACCTACAATGGGAATGGACGATTGACGACTAATTGGCGATAATCTAGTGGTGAACATTAATCCTCTGCTGGGAAAAGGCTTTTTATGCTTACCCTTGAAACTTTATTTGATGAAGGGTTTTATTTGGCACAAAATCAGGACGTTCAAGATGCGATCGCCGACGGTCTTTTCGAGACCGCCTTCGAGCATTTTTCTCGGTATGGACAATTTGAGGGCCGCAACCCTAACCCCATTTTTGATAGTGAATATTATCTCGCCCAAAATCCCGATATTCAGTCAGAAGTAGAGGAGGGAATTACCACTGCAGCAGCTCATTTTGTTAATATTGGACAAACAGACAACCGCAGCCCAAATCCCTTTTTTGACCCGGTTTTTTATCTACAGCAAAATCCCACGGTTTCTCAGGGAGTAGCTAACGGGGAATTTACCGCCTTTGAGCATTTTTTGAAAATCGGACAATTTGAGGGTTTAGACCCTAGCGAGTCCTTTAATACGGAGTTTTATCGCGATCGCAATTTCGATGCGGTGGAGGGAATAGAGGATGAAATAATCGGCAGCATTTTTGAGCATTTTTATCGGTTTGGTTTAGAGTTAGGTAGGTTAGGCGCACCCCCCCAGTTAATGGATGACCTCAGTAATGCGATCGCCTTAGATACTCTCTTAGGAAGTCGGACTATAGTTAACTCGGTTACGGATGATAACCCCGTCAATATTTATGAATTTATCATCCCCAATAATGGTAGTGAGTTTAGCCTATTTCTGCACGGTTTAAAAGCCGATGCTAATGTGGATTTAATCCAAGATATCAATCAAAATCAAGCCATTCAACCTGATGATATTATCGCCTCATCCAATAACCCGGCTTTAGCCACAGAATCCATTGATATTGACCTATTACCCATGGGAACCTACTTTGTGCGAGTTTCCCAGTTTCAGGGAGAAACCATTTATGCCTTGGAATTATCCGCCATTCCCCTGGATATTTGAAGGGGGTAGAGACAACCCTTGTCTATGGCATCCCTAGGTTATACCCATCTCCCCCCTAGATAGCAACCCCCAAAAAATTAGCTAGGAGGGTTGACATTTAGATTCCGGTGCTGGTATGATGTAAATCAATAAAGCAGCCCAGGGAAACTAATTTGTTTGGTCATTTCCCCAAGGAGGCTGCCATGACCAGACCTACAGCACGTCATGAAGACAAATACCAACCTTGTCCTAGGGGTTATAGGGTCGGTCGTCGCCGTCGCCGTCGCCGTCGTTCACCGAAATACCCTAGAGAATACACCATAGCCCTAATTAAAGCGATCGTCATTGCCTGCTGCGCCTGTACGACAATTACAGGGGAACCAGTGGTTAGCACTACGGTTAATGCTACTGCATGGCTAGGCATGGAAATTGCCAACGATCGCAATTCAAAAAACCACAAATAAATCCATTCCTAACAGTTGGGGCGGCTTGAGAGTCGTCCTAATTACTGTTGGAGGCGATCGATTAACTGTTGATACTCTTCTAGGGAAGCACTGCGAACCAATGGATGCTGTCCCAAGGTCCGATGATGATTCTGATTAATTCCCTGCATTTTTGATACCATTTTTGAGCAAGGGGGCAGTTATTCAATTGCAAATTTGCCTCAGCGATGCCTTTCATTGCATCAATTTCAGCCACTACCTCCCGGCATTTTTCAGCGATTTCTAAGCTCTGTTGATGATACTTTAGGGCTGATTCCGGTTGTTTTAAGGAATTGTAAATATCCCCCATTAAAACTAGGGCGCGGGCGATAAGGTAGGGATTGCCAAGGTTCCGAAATATTGCCAAAGCTGCCGTTGCTAAATGCAGGGATTCTTCGGGATTTTCTCGGCTTAAAATGCTGGCTAGATTACCCATCAGCATGGCACGCCCTTGGGGAGACTCGGCATCTGGGTGTTTTTCCAGGATATCTAAACTTTGTTGATAATAGGTCGCGGCTTGTTGCCACTGTCCCCGGTTTTTGGCGACGTTCCCTAATCCCATAATGGCTTTCCATTCTCCGGCTTTATCCCCCAATTTTCGGGCAACTTCCAGATGTTTTTGATGGTAGCTTTCAGATTCGTTTAACTCTCCCAGGGCATCGTAAATATTCCCCAAGCCGTTGTAACAAACGGCATCACAGCCCGGATTCAATTTTCCGAGGAGAGATTTATAGAGTTTTTCTTGTTGGTCATAATAACCCCAAACTCCCAATTGGTCGTGTAATTCTTGGTTGCTTTGGGGGTCAGGAATCACTGTCAAAATTTGGGTCGCCCGCCGCCAATCTTCTACCTCCCATAGGTGATAAAAAGACTCCAGGTAATGCTGCACCCGTTGCAGGGGGGTGGCTTCTTGGGGGGGGATGCTTTGATGACACAAAAAATATTCGACGGCAGTATAAGTAGCTAACTGCTCGATGGGAACTGTATTGATATCGATATCAAGTTCATCCCACAGCATTGGATGTCTCCTTTTGGGTATCCCATTGGCTCTGAAACAGTTTAGCACTACTTCCGTTCAAAAAGCGATCGCTTTTTGACATTTACAAAAAAGTAGTTGCCATACGTTCGACTTTCAAAGAAGTCTCAAGCTCTCTACCCATGTTGGGGACGTTACCGTTCAAGTTGCCATACGTTCGACTTTCAAAGAAGTCTCAAGAGGAGTGCCTAATATTTGGGCACATACCTCTCGTCTTGTTGCCATACGTTCGACTTTCAAAGAAGTCTCAAGCTACAAATGTGTATGTGCATCCCGACCAGGAATGGTTGCCATACGTTCGACTTTCAAAGAAGTCTCAAGAGGATGAGAAAATGCACCAAGTAGGGGTGTTTGTTGTTGCCATACGTTCGACTTTCAAAGAAGTCTCAAGTTTCAGCTTGCGTTAGTCCAGAGGGGGAAGTTTCCTGTTGCCATACGTTCGACTTTCAAAGAAGTCTCAAGACTCTCTCTTTGGGACTTCTTGTCCTTGCCATCGTAACGTTGCCATACGTTCGACTTTCAAAGAAGTCTCAAGACGCGGTCAGACGTTAAATCGTCCTCCCACTGCTGTTGCCATACGTTCGACTTTCAAAGAAGTCTCAAGAAGGAGGGAGTTCATCTCTCCGGGCTTTGAAACACGTTGCCATACGTTCGACTTTCAAAGAAGTCTCAAGCGGATTGGCAGAGAATAGAAAGTCTAGCTACCGAGTTGCCATACGTTCGACTTTCAAAGAAGTCTCAAGAAAATAACGTCCATATCTGGGTGCGTTGTAGACGGAGGTTGCCATACGTTCGACTTTCAAAGAAGTCTCAAGAAGTATTTCCATCTGGGATGACTACTCCGTAGAAGTTGCCATACGTTCGACTTTCAAAGAAGTCTCAAGGGGGACGACATTACCTGGGGCTGGGCGAGCTCCAGGCCGAAGGGTTGCCATACGTTCGACTTTCAAAGAAGTCTCAAGCTTTGTCATGGAAAGCGTGGGAAGCCGCCAATGCTTGTTGCCATACGTTCGACTTTCAAAGAAGTCTCAAGAAGGAGGAAAGTAGGGCTATCATAGACATAGCGCTTGAGTGGTTGCCATACGTTCGACTTTCAAAGAAGTCTCAAGAATTGGGGAAACCCCCCAACATGCAGGTGTCGTCCGTTGCCATACGTTCGACTTTCAAAGAAGTCTCAAGGGGGACATTTTTTTCTTTGGCTGTCTATTGTTACTGGTTGCCATACGTTCGACTTTCAAAGAAGTCTCAAGAAGTTGCCTTCGAAAGGTTGCTTGGAGTTGCCCAAGGTTGCCATACGTTCGACTTTCAAAGAAGTCTCAAGAGCATAAGAACGAAATCCTTGCTCTGAAGGGATTCTAACCCACCAATTCTATAGGGGTCAAGTCAGTACCCCAATTATTGACATAGATTAGCAATAATTGAGTTAACAAAATGACTGAAACCCGGTCGTAGCAGTCCACCTATAGGGGTCAACGAAAAAATCAGTGATTGGGCGGTTTGCCAGACCCCTGTAGGTGAATGGATGTTACAGGTCAGACCTGGGGCATCATTTGGAAAAAGCTAAATTTTCCACAACATCGGTCGATAGGTCTCCCGTTCTCCCATCAGACAGGAGATGTACTCCCACACCTGTAATTCCAGACAGCGATAGTAGCTGACCTTGTGACCTGTATGGGGATGGGTGGTGGAGAGGGATAGCTTGTCCTGCCAGTGCTTGAGATACTTTTTCAGAGCATCCGAATGTAGGTAAACTGATTCATTTAAGCTGAACAGTCCTGAACATTAATTGACAATGCTCGGACTGTAACTATAGCAATACCATCATTGCTGACAGTAAAGGAGGAATCCCTCAAAGCACGCAACATAATATTACGTGCGCCATTTGCATCTCTAGGTGTTTGACTGCCACAGTGAGGACACTTGTGTATTTTCGCACCACCTAGTTTGGCGTGGCGATGTCCACACACTCCACAGGTTTTAGATGTGTGACTTTCGCCCACATCAAGCACCACGCAACCACGCTTTGCTGCTTGATGTTTCAGAATTAACTTAAAGCGATAATGTGCCCAGGTCAGCATATTTCTGACTGTTTTCGACTGAATTTTTCTTCTTGACTTGGCTACCATAGAGGAAGACTCGAAGCGAGGCAGAAAAATTAATCCATAATTAGTAGTCAGATAATGTGCTGCTTTTTTATGCACTTCGTCAATTAAGTTCCGAATCTTTTCTCGAATCCGATTAGCTGCTTTTTTCAGAGAACGGCGTCGTTTGGCATTTACCTTGGTTGAGCGACTAATTAAATTATCTAGATGCGTACATAATCTTGTGATTCGCCCCATGTCGCCGTTGCCAATTTCAATTACTTTATCGCCGTCATATCCAGTTAAAAAAGTTCTGACCCCAGGATCTAAGGCAATTATTTTCCTTGAATATGTATGACTTTTAATTACAGGTTCAGGAAAAACAGCAAACCATTTACCACGCCGATAAATCAATTGAGTCCCATAATCACATTGATGTGGTATGGGCTCGCTTGCCTTAAACTTCAGCTTTTTCGTTAACTGACTGTACCATGTACCTTTGGTAAAGTTGGAATTATTAAATTTGATTGTTTGTTGTGGATTACGAATACTTCGGAAGCAGGCATCACGACTGGCTGTATAGGCTTGGTGGGCGTCAAATATGGCGTTCTGTCTGATATGACAAGGTGTTTCTTTCACCCATTGAGGTAAATCAGATTGCATGACCAGATTTCGCAATTTCAGCTTCCCAATCCGAGTCGTTGATTGACGCTGCATGGCTATGGCTTGGTTAAAACAATAACGACAAGCAGCCAGCCATTTTTTCCAAGTTTTTGCCAGTTCAGGACTGGGATAAATCCGGATCTTTTTTGATTGCAGATTTGTACTTTCTGAGTCCGTAAAGTCGGCAACTGTAGCTGGCTTCCCGGAAGCGGTAGATATGAACAATGGCAAGGATGTCTTCAACCAATTCTCGTTCTGGGGATAAACTGTCTTGGTTGAGAACCACGATTTTGGTTTTGTCGAGTTCACACAACCAGGAAATGAGGTCAAACCCGAAACGGGCAAGTCTGTCAAAGTGGGCAACCACAATAAATCCGACATCGCCTTGACGGAGGAGTTCCAAAACGGCTCTAAGTCCTGCTCTTTTGAAATTAAGACCACTGGCGATATCAGTGATGAGTTCGGCATTGGGGTATACTTCGAGTAGCTTTGCAGCTCCTCCGTCAAGGTCGGCTTTTTGTCCACGACTGGAAACGCGGGCATAAGCGATAATTGCTCTTTGCCGAATGCGATCGGATATTCCCTTGTAGGAGGCGATTTCATATCTTCTCTGTCCTTTGGGTGTCCTGATTGCTTGAATCTGGCCGTCTTTTTCCCATCTTCTTAGGGTATGTAAACATACACCAAAGTATTGAGATGTTTCACTTGGTGATGTATATTTCGGCATTTAACTCGCTTGCTGTGTAGTCGTCTAGCTTAACGCAATTGTTGAGCTGTGTCAATCGTTGTTCAGTGAATTGCCTAACAGGAAGAGACTCCTCCTCGCTCGTCGGGGGGAGTAAAATCGTCGAGGGTGAAAATTTTAGAGTTAATCAGGTACAACACTAAGGAGTCCACAACCATTTTCCCTTGGAGTTGGTTTAATTGATGAATTTGCTGTGTTTTTGATGAGCTAATACTATTCATCTTGGTTAAGCAACTGTTGTACCCATTCCTTAATATCTGAATACAGGTAATAGGGCTGGCGGAAGGGGTGAAAATAATCGGTGATTTTATCCTGAAAAAATAGGGAGGGTGGCGGTTCCACTTCCATCAAAACGATCGCCTTTTCGCAAAGGATTTGCATAGCTGCCAAAATCGTTAATCCTGACTTATTAAAACCATCGGGAAAACTGGCAGAATCAATAGAGTTTTTTATGTCAAAATCTACCCAAAAATTTCGGGATTTTTGAGATTCTAAAATCATCTGCCTATCTTCCTCTAAAACCTCCATCATGCGTTCTTTAGAAATCACCTTAGCACCATGAATTAATTTATTGCGTTTCACACACCAATAATCAAGGGATGCCATGGCTTTTACCAGCTCTTCCCAAGCATCAAGCTGGGGCTTATTTCCCTGAGTTGCCAGCAAAGCATGAACAAAATTAAGTTTAGTGGGGCGACCGGGTAAAACAAAGCGATCGCCATATTTCCGGTCATCAAGAGGCTTAACCCATCGTTGATTGACGAGACATTTACCCCGATTAATAGCATTAACTAAATTCCAGTTTTCCGAGGCTTTTTCTAGTTCATAAAACTTTTGGACTGCCGGTTGATTATCATCCAAAAGACTAGCGGTTTGCAGAATCCAATTGCCGCGCTTTTCGGGTCTATCAAAATATTTATCTCCCTGGAGGGCATAAATTAACTCGTGCAAGGTTTCCTCATAAAAAGAACCCATCCTGGTCAAAAAATCAGCAATGCGGTCAGTTTGCCAAAGTAAACAACATTGGGTATAGAGGTTGAGAAGTTTAGGAAAACGTCGATTTTCTTGGCCGGGGGGGTGGGGGTAATAATCCGATAATATTTTCAGGTCGTCGGACTGGTTAACCTGCTGTTTCGCATAGTCATTATCCAGGTTAAAATAGGCGATCGCTAAATTTAAACCCTGTTCCACCTTCTGTAAGCGACGATACATATTTCCAATGTTATCGATATCTTTCAAATCGTACTTTTGCAGGGTTGCCAAACATTCCAACCAATTTTTAATCACCACCCGCACCCCATCAAAATCCCACCGTTGTAACAGTTGTTGAATCACTTGATATTTTTGTGTTTTCAGGTGATACCAGCGGGGAGTGAGAATACAGTGGGAATTTTCCCCTTTAAAGATATGCCGCACCGACAATTTCGGTTCGATAAAAATTTGTTTCTGAATAGCCGAAGAAAAAGCCTGCATTTGCAGTGCGGTTTGCATTTGTCCGGTTCCCCCTTTCAGGCTAATCAAAACCAGGTCATTAATGTGGGGATGGTTCACGGCAAAATGGGTTTGAAAAAACTCCCCATAAACTCGCATCAATTGGTTAATATCATTAACGGCAATATCAGCGGGAATTGTCCAGGGTATCAATTCAATATCCACCTGTTTTTGTGCCAACCACTTTGCCAAAATTGGGAACAAATAATAAGTATCTCGATGATGTCCTTGGGGTTGTTGAGGGGTAACTTGGTTAGTGACAAAAATATAGGCTTTTTCCACCTTAAAGATAGTTCTGGCTGTTTGAATAACCCCCAAAATCCGGCCAGGAGAAATGCGATCGCCCCAACCATTGGGGTCATCTTCTGGTTGATAATCTTCCCAAATTTTGCGGGTAATTTCCCGAAAAGAGAAGAAATATTTAGGATGCAAAGAAGCCTCGACTTGTAACTCTGGACAAAGGCACTCAGCAATCCTTTGATTTCGTGTCTGCCATAATTCCAACTCAGCATCAGTTAACTGACAACGGTCAATATTTTCTTCTTCCCGTTCAAAAATCGGCAGATAACCCGATTCAATTATATCATCAACTTTCAGCTTAACTGTCAAATCAGAAGTTCCCAGATTGGCGATTAAAATAGTCATAACTTAGCCCAAAAAAGTCGATAAAATCCGAATGCCATTAACTTGAGATAAAGACCTAGCAAAAGCAGCGCGATCGCTCTGTTTTGCCCCAAAAATCGTCACCGCCTGATAAGGAATCTTCCCCTCTGGAAAGTTAGACTTAATCACCACAAAAGAAGGTATTTCCAAATCACCGCCCACATAGGCATTGCCCCCACCTTGGCGGTTTCTCCCCTTAAAGCCGCTACTATAAAGCCAATCCAGAGCTTCCCCCCGCACATCAACCCCGCATCCTTCCACCGACCAATCTTTCACCTGTTCAGGATGCCTTAATCCCCTGTTGGGAACCAAAAACACACAAGCCTGTTGGTCGAGAACATCCTGATAGCGGTGTCTTCCCTTTCCCGGAGAGTGAGTTTCCGGCTTTCCTTGGGGGGAAGCCACCGCCCGGAGCCTTTCCCCTATCTCCTCAAAAAACCGCCGCCAGTCCTCCTGGTCACAGGGCAATTGCAACGATTCCACAGCCCAGTAACAGCCCCGCAGCCCCGGATAAGGGTGATTCCAGTGTAGAGGGCGGCGGGAACCATGTCCCACCCCCCCCAGATGAGTTGCCAGATACAGCAAATATTCCAATAGTCGCAGGTGGGTTGCATTTTGGGAAGCCAAAACAATCTCCCCCTCGTAAAAATCGGGATAAGTGCGACTTCCCACCTCTTCCAGCCAATCCACCGCAATGGTACAACTACCCTGGCGAGTTTGGGGGGCGATCGCTCCGAATAATTGCGCCTCCACTTCCCGACATTGCGCCAGGGGGTACAGACTCAACCCCAAAACTCGAAACCAATAACGCAGGACCCCCCGAATAGCCGTTGGGCGAAATTCCCGCTTTCCCCGCCTACCATTCTCTCTTGTGGGTGGGGTTGCTCCGTACATTCCCTCAGTCCACAGTTGAAAGTCGTGTTTGCAACTGTGGGGTAGGGCTGATTTAACTGTCGTGCATCCATAACCGGAACTCACCCGCGCCCCTAGTCCCCCTGTTAGGGCTGGTTTCACCCACTCCCGGACGATCGCCACATCTTCCAGGGTTCCCCTAGCGGTGGGGGCTAAACCAATTGTTAAGGTCGGTTTCAGCATTGATAACATTACATGGGGGGCCGGTTGATATACAATGCGATCGTCTTGCCAATTCCATTGGGGCGTGGTGATATCCAAATCCAGACAGGGTTGGGTGGGGAAAGCATCCAAAATCTGCACCCGACCTATACCGCCCTCTAGGGTACCGAGGAGGCGTTCTACTTCCCCTTGGGGTAGATTTTGTCTCCCGTAAGCGCGGATGACTCCCTTGAGGCTGCTGGCGGGAATATAGGGCACGCCATAAATGGGATGCAAGGCAGGTAACAACAATTCACGAAAACCTCGCAACCCCCCCACTCGTAACCGCCAAAGAAATGACACTTCTACCGTAGCCGTGGCCAGCAGTTGGGTTTTTTCGGTTAAACTTTTATAAAGGGCGGCGCACTTTTTTTCGGCATCGATCGCTTTTTGTAGGGCGGGAGTAATGCGATCGTCCAATGGTTCATGATTCAGGGCTTGCAGGGGACTCGAACCCGKTTTTTGCATCCCCCTCGGTTTTTTCCCATTCGGCAACCCTGGGAGAGTATGGGAGGGGGCATTTCCCACTACGCAAGCGATCCGTTTTGACTGCCAGTGGGGGGGGAGATGCTTTTGCAATTTCGGCCACTTCTTTTGTGCCTTTTGTTGCGCTTCCTCCTCCTGAAAATAGAAAATAATTTTATCAGTCACCTCCGGGCTGGCATCTTTATACAAGTCATAAAGGGGGTTTTTATTCTTCTTGAGTGTCTCCAGAACCCCCTGCCATTCTCTCATGATTCCGTCGCCTCCCCAAGTACCGCCGCCGCCCAAAATGACCATTCCTTTGCTAGTTGCATCCCTAGGCGATTTAGTGCTGTATATTTAGCCAGGGGTAAATGAATCAAACTGCCTTCGTCGGTCGGGTCAAAGTCGATATCACTAAAAGCCCGCAACCGGACTAAGAAATGGCGATAAACTTCCCCTTTGTAAGTCGTATCTTCCGCCGTCCCCAATAAAAATTTTTCGGCATCCCCCGCCAGTCGGTGCAGTCCCCAGGTGGAAATATAGGCGCTTAATCCTTGAATCAGTCCGCTGGCTTTTGAATGGTAAGCGGGGGAAAGTTTGCCTTGGATTTCTGTTAGTGCTTGGTGGGCTTCTTGTGAGAAAATTCGACGATCTAAAAACATTACTCAATCCCCCC
>NZ_PKGG01000657.1:0-281 GCF_046480465.1 Arthrospira sp. PCC 8006 | reverse complement strand
GTGGGAATCGTGGGTTAGGGCGGGGGCAGCTAGTGGGCTGGTTTCTCCCGTGGCTGCTCTAGCACCCGCCCCTACTGGACGTGGGAATCGTGGGTTAGGGTTAGGGTTAGGTTAGGGCGGGTGCAGCTAGTTGGCTGGTTTCTCCCGTGGCTGCTCTAGCACCCGCCCCTACTGGCGGTGGGAATCGTGGGTTAGGGCGGGTGCAGCTAGTGGGCTGGTTTCTCCCGTGGCTGCTCTAGCACCCGCCCCTACTGGCGGTGGGAATCGTGGGTTAGGGGGAG